>DASCRU010000185.1:0-6046 GCA_034400015.1 Candidatus Thalassarchaeaceae archaeon
GACGAACCTGCTGGAATCAAACGTTCGCCATCTGAAAGAGAAGAAATTCCTCGATTCCTAATGGCGAACAAGCCAACCAAAATTCCTCCAATAATCAGCATGACTATGACTCCAGCAGCCCACGTAGGAACTCCTACAGATTCAAGTAACCCAATTGCACCACCACCTGATGTAGAAACTGCGGCTGTAGCCTCAAACTCACCAATCTGCACTTCAACTCCATCTATTGTAGCAATCACATTGAAATTCTGAACACCTGAAGAAGCATCATCTGAAGGAGATAGTCTTAGAATTATATCCACTTCCTCTCCAGGCAATAGATTTGAAACCGCTACCTGATCAAAATCATAGGTCCAACCCCCTGGCGCAATTAAGTCGATTGAAACCGATAATGGAAGGTTGCCCCCATTGGCCAAATGCATAATTAACTCAGTAGGAACATTTCGAGGTAGATCATTGAATCTATTATCATCAAAGGTTACTACTGGAACCGCTAATGATGACACCCTCACACCCAAAAGAACAGATTGTGTCAAATCTAGAGAGTCGGAATTTAACCCCCCTCTAACAAGTAAACCTACCTCAGTAGTGGACATTCCAGCATCAAGGCCCAAGGGCACAGAAAGGCCCATCATGACTGTCCTTTCTTCACTCATCATTAGAGTATAAGGAGAAAGAGATAAGAAACCAATAGACCACCCCTCAGGCAAAGAAGGAAAGGTCCAATTTAGAACAATGGGGACGTTTCCTGTGTTTCGCACAGTGACATTGAATGTAGATGTGGAGCCAGGGCTCACATCGACTAAACCCGATTCAGGACCTTCAAGCACAAAGTCAGTTCTTTGCTCAACAATAAATCGAGTTTGATTCACCGTTGGAATAGAACCATCGAGTGAAGTTCTGATTGTGACTACATTCACATCGAAATTATCTGCATTGGCGGATACAAACATCTGAACTTGAACGGTGGAAATCACTCCGGGCTGAAGATTCATTGAATATGGAGACGAGACCTGTATTCCTCCCACATACAACCAAACTGGCCATGAAACCAACCCTGTACTCATAGAAACGTCAACATCGAATGCCGTGTTCCCTATATTCTCAATCTCTACTGTAGTATTGACGATTTCATCATTCAATACCGCTCGTTGAATGGCTAAACCAGATGGACCAATTGGGCTCCCATCATCTTCGTAAATATCAACCGAATATGCTTTGCTCTCTAAAACTCCAACTGTAGATACCTCAGTGGAGTTAATTGAAGAATCAATCGTCGATGAAATAGAGCAGGTAACTGATGCTGATGAACCAGCTGCTGGCGCCCCCATGAATGCCTGTGGAATAATAACACGTACAGACAATCCAATGAATTGAAGACGATTTAAGGGCTCTAGTTCAATCGAAGATGTGTTTCCATTACCTAATTCAATCGGCCAGCGTTGATCATTCTCACAATCCACCGTGTAGATGGTTGGGCCGTTTCCAGAGTTACGTACCGTAATTGTGTAGCCAACCGTCTCTCCTGGTTTCCCAGCTAATCCTTGGTCGCCTGCAATAACTGTATCTAGACCTTCTACACGCTCAACATCAATGGTCAATCGAATTGTGTAAGATACAAGAGGAGCATTTCGATCATACATCGTCAAATCAACTATGTGAGTTCCTGGCAAAGCGAAAATCGCCCCATATGGGTCATTAAAATCTGCATCTTCATTCTCTAAATTCAATGAAATTGTGCGAGTTGAACCTGTAGCCCCCCCTTCAGGAAGTGTCCACGGCCCAGATTCTGAAAGAGTCCTAGACCATTCATCAGCCGGGGCATCTAGAATCCCATCGTCCCGAACGAATTGGACCGGAGTGACAATCATTCCTGCATCAATTGATGCAGTCCCCTCATTCATAATATCAATATCAAAACTAACTGTCTTGGTTGTGCTAGGATCAATTGAACGATAACTAGCTTCAGATAATTCTTGAGGAGAGGAGGGTAGATTTCCATTAATCATATGAGGTATTATTCTAACCCCAATAGCTGTGACATTTACATCGTATGTGATTTGATTATTATCAGTTCCATTGACTTCATCATTCAATTCTGATACTTGCGAATTTGAATCAAGAGTTAATCGGAGAGTATGCACGCCGGTTGTAGAAAAGGTATGTTGTGTCGTAATCGAATCTGCCGAACCTCCCTGAATTGAACCACGACTACTTTGAAGAAGAACTGTAGGAGGATTAGTGGAAATATCCTCTATTAGAATTTCATATCCAGAGGCCGCACCTGGGGCCTGATTGAGCCAAGATGCTCGTACCACGACTGCATCCCCCTCGAGAGGATGATCGGCAGAAACCCAAAGTGAACCCGGGAATACGGCCAAATCTGCAATTAAATTCTCAGAGCCGATTGAAGTGGCAACCATAGCAAAATCTTGTGAACTACCTGATGTATGTTGTACTCTAATCTCCCACGTTCCAGATAAACCCGGAGTAGGAGGTAATTTTACCCGTTCTACGTTGTTTAAATCGTCACTAACTCCTCCTGAGGTACTATATCCGTTAGAGAAAACATTTCCTTTGTATGTGGAGCCATCAGGAGCTATTACTGTTAAATCAAGATCATTTACCAATCTCTTAGATGACTGTGAGGAACTAGAAGAACCAGCAGTATCAGTCCAAGCTATTGTAATATCTACACCATGAGATGCATCCCAATCATAAGTGTAAACATAAGAATAACCTGGCTGTAATGTTTGATTCCAATCCATGAATGTATTCAACGGGATTATCCCATCCTTGGGATAGAGAGATTGTTCTAGGTCAACTTGGCCCCACCCTTCGTCCATATTTGGGATATTTTTGGCACCTATGTCCTTAGCACCGTTCACCAGCAAGGCCTTCAATAAATCAGAACGGGGAGTGGAAATTCCAAACTCATCGGTCAAGAATTGACGGGCAAGAAGGGCATTTCCTGCAGCTACTGGAGTCGCCATTGAAGTCCCATCCATTTGTTGATACAGAGGCGTAGAACCGTCGACATGGCGCGCTGATGAGCAGGATGACCCCATAGGATACTGTGCTTCTTGAGCCCTAGCAGAGCAAATCTGCACACCTGGGGAAACCAAGTCTGGTTTGATCCTACCATCGGATGTAGGGCCGATCGACGAGAAAGTAGGCACCTGTCCGGCAGCAGCAGTGCCTGGTCGACCACTAGTTGACGCACCAATAGTTAGAACATTCTTCGCAGTAGATGGTGGACTGATAGTTCCCGAACCAGAACCACCCTCATTGCCAGCCGCAAAAAGGACTAGAAAGTCTCCATATTGATCTGCGAATGAATCCGCCGAACGCGAATCAGAATTGTACTGCCCGCCAAGATTCTCTGAGCCCCAAGAGTTAGTCTGTATCCTTGCATTCTGCTGCCATGAATGTCTAAACATATCAAACAATGAACCATATCTAGCCATAGCTCCAGTCTGATCATATTCTAATTGATAGAAATGAAATGTTGAGTTTGGAGCAATTCCTTGAGCATTACTGTCCCCTGAACCGTCGCCTAACAACGATGCAGTGACATGTGTTCCATGTCCACTATGCATGTCTGCTGCAGAGTTATCTGGCCCGTATTGATTGTATACTGCGCGGATTCGCCCATTAAAATCGCCATGATCTTGATCTAATCCACTATCTGAAACTGCAACAACTTGGCCTTGCCCCGTGAGTGAAGGATTTGTTGATATTACGTCATCAACATTGGTGACTGACCTAGCATATACATTCTCTAAAGTCAGGTGTGGAGATGGTTCGATAAACAAAACATCTCCTGAAAGAGCGATTTGCATCAACACAAAGGAAGGGATTTGCTCGACTTGACATAGCCACGCATCGCACCGAACAAAATCTGCACCCAATGTGGAAATGACTGATTCTAGCATCAACAATCCCGAATCATCAAGGTCAGGAGCTGGGACAATGTTGACATCAACTAATCCAGTTGTAGGTAGATTTGGAGAGACTCGCCAACCGGGATGTTGACTTCCAAACCAACGAATTCCCTCATTAGATGCAATAGATGAAATTGCGGCATCAAGTTGAGATGGTTCAGTTGGGATACGAACTAGCAATGCATCATCAGGTATTACATCAAGGATTGTGAATCCATGGACCCCTAGCCACTCTTCCAAATCAGTTCTATCTCCATCGGCATCCTGAACAATCAACATCCCTGTTCTGATTACGTCAAGATCATCGTGTAATATCCCTGGAAGTAAAGGGGAACTCAACAATGGATCGAAAGATCCAGACACGGGATGTAGTAAGCCACTAGATGGGCGTAGGGTGCTAGATTCTAAGATTGGATTTGCCCCAATTACCCAATAATCCGAAGCCTGTTCTGATGTCCAAAACTGATTGTCTTCAATCATTTCTAGATTATCAGAATGGCTCAATGGTAACAATGGGACAAGCAGAAGAAAAACAAGAAATAGACTCCAACTGCGAACTTGCATAAGCATCGAGGTAACACCCTCCCTTTTCATGGTTGCATGAAAATGTGTTAATTTCTTCACAGACCGTAGTAAGATGAGATTGCGGCGTCAGTCTTGGCAACACTTGCTCTCCAATCCTCTTCTGTCCCCATCAATGCACGTATACAATCAACATTCTCAGGGATTACATCGCTCTCTTGATGAATAGCTTGGAAATAATACAATCGATCGCCTTGAAGGCTAATTCCGTCTTCCCAAACAAAGATTTCGTGTAAGTCACCCCATTTTCGCCCAATATCTCGAGCCATCTCCATCACCTCTGCTGTTGTGGTAATTCTATTGTTAACTCCATTCATTACAATTACGCGCGGCGTGTCCTTCCACATCTGAATGATTGATTCGGTTGAAAGACCATGTCCTGAAGGCAAATCTGCTACAATGGCATGTACATGCATAATCGTCGTAGGGACTGCTACCGCCAACGAATTGATTTCAATCTCTGGCTTCACAGTCATTACATCTGGTCCATGATGGCTAGGCACCTTTAGTACTGGAGCGATGGCATTGATTGGACCCTTCTTAGAATCCCCTGGATCAGCCGCTCGACGAATCATCGTACATTCTACCTTCAAGGAACCACAATGATCGTATAGAGGGACAAGGGTACGTGAAAGCCCAGTCGTATTGCACGACACTACACGTGTCCCATCAATTCCAATATTGTCTGAATGGTTGGCACTAGAAGTGTAAGACTGACCCGTAAGAGCATGCTTCTCACCTCCTTGGAAAATATACTTGATTCCTGCGCTCTTGTATTTCTCGAGATTTTCTGCCCCTAACTTACCTGGTGAACAATCTACAACTACATCTGCAACTGAAAGTAAATCAGACAAACCACCGGAACAAGAATATCCGGCATCTGCAAACGCTGAAACCTTTGAAGAATCATCAAATGTACAATAAAGTGGGAACCCTTTCTTGACTGCTAAATCACATCCAAATGAGGGGCCAGTCTTGGTCACTCCAACGATTTCCATATCCGTTTGTGCATCTACTGCATCAGCTACTCTCTTGCCTATTGTTCCAAATCCATTAATGGCCACCTTGATGGTCATGCGCCCCTCTCCGATGGTGGTCTTCCGCGGGCCATCTATCAATCATTCCAAGGGGATTACAAGCGAAGGGGTCAAGGACGGTCTAGTCCGAGCATCGCCAATGGAGTCCCGGGCAGACATCACTCAGAAGAGTGTTCGACTCACTAGAGACGTAGCAAAGATGCTTGATCAAGCCATTCAGTTGGATAGGGCATTAAAGATTGGTTGGGGCCGAGATGGAGATGAACGACCTAAGAAGGGAGAAACTGGAGTAATGACTCACCTCCCTGCAAAACTCAAAATGAGATTGCTAGGTGATCTTGGAGATTTAGTCGGAAGTGCAAATCAAGGAGCATTGCTCCAGATTGAAGGGAAAACTGGAAACATGGCTGCTGCATTCCAAGAAGATGGAAAAACAATCATCGAGAAAGGAACGGGGGATAGAGTTGCTCTAGGGATGTCTGG
>DASCRU010000186.1:0-4708 GCA_034400015.1 Candidatus Thalassarchaeaceae archaeon
TTTTTTCAAGCGCCACAATAACAAGGGACATAGCCAAGTCACCTCGAGGAAGGTCTGTACGGGGGCATGTCTGTGGATAGTCGAATTAGTGGATTCTACTCACTTTCGTTACATGAAAGGCGTGAGGCGATATCTAAGGCACTTTCAACGGACATGTCTGATTTACATGCCTGGTCTGATGCAGAATCGCTTGACGAGTCGACTGCTGACCGCATGATTGAGAACGTAGTAGGGAGATTATCTCTTCCAGTAGGTATTGCAATGAATTTTCTAATCGATGGAGAATCAACATTCATACCATTTTGTGTCGAAGAATCTAGTATTGTAGCCGCAGCCAGTAATATCGCTAAACGCACCCGCGATTGTGGAGGATTTACTACTGATGTAGATCCTCCGATGATGATTGGACAATTACAAATTGTGGATGTAACAGATATCAATGCTGCAATCCAGAAAATCAATGACCATAAAGCCGAATTAATCGAAAAATGTAACGATATTGAATCAACTATGATTCGACTTGGAGGAGGTTGTAAAGACATAGAATGCCGAATTGTGGCTGCTGAATCGCAAAAAATGCTAGTAGTACACCTCATTGTAGATACTCGAGATGCAATGGGGGCAAATGCAGTAAACACAATGGCAGAAAGAGCCGCTCCTTGGTTAGAAGAAATCACAGGAGGCAGGGTTCTGCTTCGAATTTTATCGAACCTAGCTACAGAACGGCTAGCAAGAGCTTCTTGCCGGTTATCTCCCGAATCAATTTCAACCTCTGGAGATGCAGAAGAAGGTGCTGAAATCATCAAAGACGTTATCTTAGCCTTTGAATTTGCAGATGCTGACCCTTGGAGGGCAGCCACTCATAACAAAGGCATCATGAATGCAATCTCACCAGTTGGATTAGCTTGCGGACAAGATTGGAGAGCAATTGAGGCAGGAGCACATGCTTATGCAGCAATATCGGGCAGATATCGTTCCATGACTAGGTGGTGGGTAGATGAACACGGTTGGATAAATGGTTCAATCGAAATCCCCATCGCAGTAGGGATAGTTGGAGGAGCATCAAAAGTTCACCCTGTTGCTCGTTTAAACCTCAAATTAACAGGCGCATCTAGTGCTCAAGAGTTAGCAGGTATAATGGCGTGTGCTGGTCTTGCTCAGAACCTTGGGGCGATGAGAGCGTTGGCCACAAAGGGAATCCAAGCAGGACATATGAGGCTACATCTGAGAAATATGATAATTTCTGCAGGTGCTGAGCCTCACGAAGTGGATAAAATAGTAGATGCAGTACGTTTAGACAGTGGAAACATCACCCAATCCTTGGTTGATTCAAAGTTACAGGAATTTCGTCAATCCTGATCTTCAATATCATCTTCTGTTCCATCAGAATCAGGGACGACATCCATATCTCCGACTAGAGGATCTAATTCCCTAATAGAATCAACCAACGCCTGCGAGGTGATCCCATTGGCTTCAGCCTGTTGTCTAAACCATTCTTTCACTTTCTTGGGCTCAGTATGTGGGCATTGAAATCGTTCAGCAAAATACCTAGTAGTCTGCAGACGGCGGGAATTGCCCTTGCGTCGTCGATCTACAAGTCCAAGACGGGCAAGTGAACGAACATAATCGTAGGCAATAGGGCCCATCATACTCACCAAATCACTCTGCATCATTGGTTGATGATAGGCAATTAAGGCAGCAGCACGCTGTAACCTGTCGGGAATATCACCTCTAAGTTCAGAAGGCAAATATGGCGATAAACGCGGATCTACTTCCATGGACCACCGGCCTCCAACCTCTACAATTTGAAGTGCATTACCTCTTCTTCTCCGGTATTGTCCGCGTAAAGCCTCTAAGGCATCTAAAATCTCATTTTCACTCTTGGATGATTGTGCAGATAATTCGGCGCAACTGAGAGACCTTCCCGAGCAAAATAGCAATGCTTCTACGATTGCATCGGCTCCAGGTTCGCTCATGCCTCCACCTCTACCAATGAGATTCCCCGTTCTTCAGCGATCTGGATTGTGGCCTCCTCGTAAGAAGATGTAGCAGGCCATCTGTCTTTGATGAAAATACGGCCTTCAGATGATTTACCCATTTGCCAAATCTCTGCAAAACCTCGATGTGTAAGGAATAACGATGCCACAAAACCAGAGATTTCCCCCTCTATTGCCGCCTCATCGTCATTTGCACCCTCTTCTATGGCAAGTGCTCTCAAATGCTCTCTAATTGCAGCCAACTCAACAGGAGCACCATTTCGACCAATATCTCGCATTGCAGACCAACACTTGCGAATATCGTCCTCAAGATTCTCTGTATGTATTCTAGAAGATACATTGGCCATTGCTTCGGCGACTTCCGCTTGATGGCGGACACGAGCTTGCTCACGGAGTTGTCGTTCCCTTGCATCCTCATGGGCGCCCTTCAATGAAAATAGCATCTCGGTAAGTGTAATTGGCCTAGATTCTGTTGTCCTTCGAATTCGTCCTTCGAAAAGATTAGGCAAAGCATCTCGAGCTTGTCCTGTAAGCACATTGACTGAAAAAGAATACTCATCATCATCCAATTCACTCTCCCAACCTATATCCATGGTCCAATCGTCGTCAAGCATCTCCTCTTCCCAACGTTCATGACGCTCGATTAGAGTAAATGTTTGAGCATGAAGTATAGACCATGCCATTCTTATCAAACGTCCACAACTGGGTAAATCGATATTTTCTGCTGTTTTTAATCGCTCACTAAACAAATCAATAAATGTAGATAAATCGACATCCCATGGGTCTAGAGACTCGGTTTCAAATAACTGGAAAACAAGAGCAATAGATCGATCTATTGGATCAACCAACATCTGATGCTCGCCATTCTCCATTTCTGCAATCTCTACAAGACGATCAAGAAAGGGAGTAACTTGCTCGTCCTCTTCTCCGCCAAGGAGCCGAGAAACAATGTCGGAACGTAAATGATGAGTATCCAAAAGGTCCATTCAAACACCTCACTCCTCGAGCAATTGCTCATCCTCAACAGACTGTTTAGGAGATTTATTTTCCACTTCTTCGGCTTCAGCTTCTTCAAGGCGTGCTTCCCAATCAAGACGTTCTTCCAAATCCTCCTTGGCATCAGCAGCACGATCACCAAGAAGTACAAGTGAAGATGGATCCTCTTCTCCTTCTGAATCTTGTACCTCTAAATCTCCTTCTTCACGAATTCCGCCGAGACTTTCTGGATTTGGCAGAGGATCAGGGACCATGGGCCGATTTTGAGGGATTGGTAATTCGGGCATATTTGCTCTCTCTTCCTCGGCCTTCTTTTGTGCCTCCAATTCTGCTTCTGCCGCTTCACCCATCTCTACAGCAGCATCTCTATCGAAATTCATTATCAGGCGACTACATCCATCTCCCCCATGGGTTACTCCAATGTGGTGATCAGCCATCTGAAGGCTAACCTTTCGTAATGTAACCATAATGAATTGAGCACGCCCACTTCTGAGACGACATAACTTAGCTATACTTTCGGCATTGAATGAATCTAAGTTCTGATCAACCTCGTCAAAGTAATAAAACGGAGATGGTTCGAAATCTTGAATCGCGAAAATAAGGGCAAGAGCGGCCATTGATTTTTCACCCCCAGAAAGAAGGTTTAGGCGTGTTTGACTACTCTTTCCGGGAGGCATCGCCCACATTTCAAGGCCACCAGAAAAGGGATCTTTTGGATTCTCTAACCGCAAATCACCCTTTCCACCAGGTTGCAATAACTTGTAGACTCTTGAAAAGTTCGTAGAGACTTTATTGAGAACCTCCGTCAATCTCAGACGTCGTTCTGATTCAAGTTGATCTGCAATTTCAATCAGCCGGGAACGCCTATCTCTTAGGGATGAAGCGTCTTGTCGAAGTTGCTCTACTCTTGCAGCAGCTTCATCATACTGCTCAATTGCAAGTTGGTTGACGTTTCCAATTTGACTAATTCTACGTTCAAGACTGCGAACCTTCGATTCGACCTCTGTGAATGCAGGAATACTATCTCCTTCCTCAGGAATTGAAATGTTCATGTCTGCCATCTCCGCAGATAATTCTTTGAGAACTGCATGCTTACGATCTATCTCAGAATTGAGTTCTGTGATTCTAGCCATCATTGTAATTCGCTTAGAATTCATAGTTTCTAGATTCGCACGTAGTGTTGCCCTCTCCTCAAGATATTCCGTTCTTTGGTCATCCAATGCTTTGTGTTCTTCACTAACCTGTGAATGAATTTCACGAAGGCCATCGAGTTCTTCTGCCCAGTCTTCTCGATTCGATTCCAAATCCTGAATTTGTTCCGCATTATTTTTGGACACGGAAATGGATTCAGACTGCCTCTCCTCTAACTTCTTAATTTCACTTCGAATAATCTCCAGACGTTCGTTACCTGTAGTCAAAGCAGATTCAGCCTGTATCGATTGTCTTGAAGCCTCAGTATAGGATTCCTGAGCATTCCTCAAGCGATTAGATAAATGTTCAGGAGTCTGAGAACGAAGACGTTCCATCAATTCATCACGATTAGAAACAGCAGCGAGTTGCTCGGCTTCCGCCTTGCCATTAGCGGTTTCTGCGGTTTCAACTTCTTTCGCCTTCTTCTTTAATTCAGACTCAGCGTCGTTGAGACGTTTCTTGATTTCCGCCAATCTAGATCTTGCTCTATCGTGGTCTCCTTTGAGTTCTCTAGCACGCATTGA
>DASCRU010000187.1:0-16381 GCA_034400015.1 Candidatus Thalassarchaeaceae archaeon
GCTAATCCTTCAATAAATCGTTTTGAAATACGATGAATCTCACACTTGTGAAGAAGTGCGTTTCGTAATTCCATATCTTCATTTTTTACCACCACGATTTCATCAGGAGGGCACCCTAATTTCCCAAGTATCGAATCAACTAGATTAGGAGGGCATGTTGGAAAAACACCGAGGGCATCTCCTGCTTTGTATTCTATTCCAGAATCACCCAAATCAAAAACAATATGTCTCGTTTCTTTTTTGGAACCTTCACCATTTAGAACATGGTTTACGGTTACCCTAGAAAGGTAAGGATTCTTGTTAGAGTAATCAGTCAAGGTACTCCCTCTGATGATTTGACGGGTCAATCATTACTATTTCAATGGAGACGTCTAATAGCATTCAGAGGGGGTAGGTTGAATGAAGAAGGCCTTATCTCTGGCATTGTATGGCTTCTAGGCTGAGGGTTTTGGGTTCTGGAAATGCTTTCTGCCCACCTGGTCGATTCCATTCATGCATGCTTCTAGATGAACGTGTCCTGATAGATGCCCCGCCAACTATTCTTCACCAATTACAAACAAATAATATTTCATCTTCTCAAATCACTGATTTATTGATTACACATTGGCACGGAGATCATGTTTTTGGATTGCCATTTTTATTGCTTGATCGTCGTTTTATTTCTGATAGGGAAGGGAAATCAAGACTCCGAATACATCTTCATCCAAATGGAATAGAGAGGATGAAAAAAATCTGTGAACTTGCGTTTCCAAATTCACTTGAACAAGTCATCGAAGAAAGAGTAGAATGGATTGTGAATGATACGGGTCATGCAAGTGGATGGGATTACGAGCGTTTTCCAGTGAAACATACACCTGAGACCGATCCACACGGGTATCTACTTCGGGATTCAAATGGTTTTGTTCTTCTACATACTGGGGATTCAGGACCATGTGAAACAATAGACCAAAGAATCCCAAATTCCCATGTAATCTTGTTAGAAATGGGGGTCCCAAACGGAGCTGAATTCCCATATCATCACCGTCCAGATGATATTATTCGAACAGCCTCTAAAGAAAGTCACAAGACCTTTCTAATCACACATTCTTATGCTTCTGGAAAGGAAGAGAAAGTTGGTTTCACCATGCCATCATTGCCTTCAAATACGATTCAAATTGAGGATGGACAATTATACAATCTTGATATTTCAGGAATTCAAATACAATAATATCTCTCTGGAAAGAGGTTCTTATTTTGTTAAGAATTGGTATGTTGCTTGATTTCGTATGAACAGGATTAAGTCATTGACGCAGGTGTGCCCCAAGTCCCGTTCGCACAGTCGGTTCCACCGAGCCTGTTTGAACATGAAGGAAGTAGAACACTATGGCGAATATTTTCGATTCAGCAAGTCGGAAAAATTCTGTAATTATTGATCGTCGAGTCTTCGATCCACAACATGCTCCCTCTGCTCTAAATCATAGAGATGAACAAATCAGAGCTATGGTACTGAATCTTGCTGATGCATTAGAAGGGCATATTCCAGGAAATATGATTCTTTTTGGCCCCTCAGGAGTTGGCAAGACTGCTGCCAGTCGTTTCGTAGCTCAACAGCTCGAAGAACGAGCGCAAATTATTGGCAGCAGCATCTACACTCATGAGATAAACTGCCAACATGTCAATACTCGTTATCGAGTGCTTCATGGGATAGCAGAAGGACTTCAACAACCTGGTGATCAAATCATTCCATTCACTGGTTGGCCTGCCGATCGTGTGCTTTCAGAAGCAATAAGGAGAATGGATAGGCAAGGAGGCGTCCACATCTTGATCCTAGATGAAATGGATCAATTAGCCTCTAGATCGGAAGATCAGTTACTCTACGACCTAACCAGCCTAAATGTTCTCCTTAGAGAAAGTAGGGCATCTATCATCGGAATTAGTAATGATATTGGATTTACTGAAAGAATCCCTGGTCCTATCCGTTCAAGATTATCTGCAGAAGACATTATCTTCACTCCTTATGGTTCGGACCAGATAGCCGACATTCTAGAAGATAGAGCAAAGATTGGTCTTCGTCAGGGGTCATGGGATGAAGTTACCATTCGCTTCTGTGCAGATCTGTCTGCAAAAGAACATGGAGATGCGCGAAGAGCGATAGACCTACTCCGAGTTTCTACTTTAAGAGCTGAATCCGCCAAAAGTAATTCAATCGAAATTGAACATGTACAATCGGCCCACAAACAGGTGGAACATGAGAGGGTGATTGCACTTCTTCAAGGACTTCCTCTTCATCAGAAACTTACCATGACTTCCATTATTATCAACGAAAGAAATGGAGTTTTAACACAAACAACTGGAACTATTTGGGAAACATACACTCAAGCCTGCAGATTTGCCGGAATGAAACCATTGACGTCTAGGTCATTATCCTCAATAATCAACAGTTTCCATTCTGCCAGTCTAGCCCATGTAAAGAATGTCAGCCTAGGTCGAAGAGGTCGAACTAAGCATGTGTCTAGCCTTATTCCGAGAGGGCTAGATGCGATTCGAATCATGTGTGAGGTTGATGAAACAATCAAATTGGTTGCAAATGGTACTTACAAACTTCAACGACGGTTGTGATTTGCAGCCTAATCCATCCGGCAATGGTTAAGACGACCTCAATGGTCGGCGGTCCATGGCCGACGAGGAAAGTCCCGAACCATCTTTGGGCATCGATTGGATTCCAGAGATTCCTATGCTAGGGAAAATTGCAGTCATGACCGGCATTTGGGCATTAATTGTAGATGTAGTAAACATCGCGATTGGTGCTTATGCAGCCGGTCAAAAGGTCGTTTGGGCCGGTTTTGTGTCCTATGGTAACTTCGCGGACAATACATTCACTGCCCATAATGGGGTTGAAGTTAGTCCCGGAGATATCGTTTTCACAATTATTGGAGGATTAATTCTAGCATTTGGGCTTCTAATTCTTCAGAAGACAGAGGAGGGAGGAGCCCTTTCTTGGTTTAACTCGTTTATTTCTCCAAATAGATGGAAACCTCTTTTTGATTTTTCAGATGGACTCAATGTGACCATCGGTTCTTGGTTAATGCTTTCAGGAGTGATATTCTACTTTGCTTGGTCAATAGTGAACAACACGTGGGTAGATCCTGGAGTTTACGCCGTATGCATTCCCCTCATTGGTTTTGGAACTGTTTTGCCAATGCTCGAAAAAGAATCTGAAAATTCAGATGAATGACGTCAATGCCCTCTTCGTTTGAGCATAGCATCACATAAACCAAGAAATGCTCCATACCATAGAGATGCGCTCCACAAAAATTCGTTCTTTTTTATCGCAAGTAAAAGAACCAAAACAAGCGTCGTCAAAGCAATACCCCACCATAGAGGAGGAGTACTTACTACTAGGCCTATGTTACACATAGAAATCCCAAGGATTAGGATCGGGGAAAGCCAAATCATTCTTGCAGCGTCACTTACAAAATCATGTTTTTGAACATCTCCATTTTGAACTCTTATTCCGTGAAAACCATATTTTTGAATGATTCTCATATGTGCGCGAGCATCACGACACCTTTTTCTTAGAAAAACAGAAAGTTCTTCTTCAGCCACATGTCTAACCAATGCATCAGGTGTATGGATTATTGTGCCCCCATTCTGTATCAACAATAAACTAACTTCCATATCCTCTGCATGATACCAACTTGGATCAAATCCTCCAATAGAAATCAGCGCATCTTTTTGAAAAATCGAACAGGGGCCATTTGCTAATGTAACTATTCTGGACCTTTGATCATATTTTCTTTGAATTGATTTGGAACGCATCCGTGATATTTTCGTGTTTCCTTCAGCAAATTCAGTTCGACCTGTCACTGCCACTATATTTTCCGCTGGAAGATTGTCCCTGGCAGACATCATTATTGAAACCCAATTTGACTCAGGGCAGCAATCAATGTCAGTTATTGCAACCCATTCTCCGCTGGCAGATTCTAGAGCCAATTGTCTTCCTGATGAAAGTCCTAAAGGTTTTGAGCTAATTACTGTAATTTCAATATCGTCATTGGCGTTCAAATCTCTAAATTCTAACATTTGATTCAAAGTTCCATCCGATGAACCATCATCTACAGCGATAATTTCGATTGGACGATAATCTTGTGAAACTAATGAAGAGAAACACTGATCAACCCAATTTTCAGCATCACGTGCACAAACTGTGATACTAACTAAAGTCAAGAACGGCCCCCCTCGATGAAAGCATCGAGAAAACGGCGTGCTCGACGTTTCGCATCTAAATCGACTGTTCTAACCACTAACCCCTCATTGGGTTGCCCATACATGAGTACAGAATCAAGAGGCATCATTAGGATTAATGGAATTGGAGCCAAATCCTCCTCGCCATCGACTTGAATAATGACTGAATCTGAATTTGTTATCGCTTCCAAACATCCTTGCATCAAACTTGGAGTAAGCATTCCAGCAGGATTTTGAACGTGGATGATCTGTTGTTTATTCATTCTAATTTGATTAAATTTATTCCATTCTTTTCGTTGAGTCTTTCCATCAATTACTGAGATCCATGGGGTCCTCTCCGCTTCCTGCATTGCCAAAACCGTAACGTCTCCTACTGCAATTATTGGAATATTTTCAGGAATTGAATCGAGAGCTGAATTCATTGCGATTGCAGGATTATCTTCCGGTCCTTGATGCAGAATTCCCATTGGTTGTTTTAATTCCTCATCAAGAATTTCGGGCATATGATATTCAAGGCCCCTTTCTTCATCATTTAACCAAAGTCTTCCTGATTGATCTACAATTCCTGAACGAATTCGAGATGATGATAGAATAATTCCACTTTCATCAAGAACATGTTCTACCAGTATAATTCTAAGTGGTTGAAACCCCTTTTCTTTTCTTAATGAATTAATTTCTTCACATGTAGATAATGTTTCATTAGTACAACCAATTACTGAACATTCATCCATTGTAATTGCTGGCCCAAAACGATCCTCAAGGATATGTAGGCTAGCATTTACTCCTTCACCATCTAGAAAATCACTAAGATTCCGATGTCGTAATTCAAAAGATTGAATTGAAGAATCTTTGAATTTCACCATTTTATCTGACGCAAGATGAATCTGTAAATGACTGCATTCAGAGGCAATAGTTAGAATGAGATTTTTATGTCCTGAATGAAGTCGATCAAAGGTACCTCCAAGCACCCCAACTGACTCGGCCATGTGTGTCGGTACATGAGGTTAGAATTGAATCATGCGTAGAGATGTGTCCCGGGGCGCAACTTCCCGTATCATCGCCGTAGCTCATGGGCTTGACCCTGCCCCAGGACGTCTGTTGGACGGTGTGGTTGTCCCATGAATCATTCCATTTGGTCAACTGGGGACCCATATACCGTCCAGCCGTCGTTTGCATCACGGATCATTCCAAATGGTCCCCGTGAACTTCGATCGACGGCATAGTCCCCGTACGTGGTGCCGGGCGTCATCCTTCCTTCCGGCGAGGGAGGTCGTCAGCTCGGTGTTGCCGTCGGGGCAAACTGAGCCGGTGCAATTACCAATATGAATTCATCGTGAGCCATGCGAAATAAAATTCCCTAGACGTTCACCGATTGCTAACGTAACTTCTGGGTCGCCATCTGAATCATATAATCTATGAAACGGGGGCCATGTTTCTAAAGGACGAGTAAGCCAACCAACATGATGATGTGTCTTCCCAGTTCTAGGGGCTTGATTTTCTCGAAGATCATCCAATGACTCAATAATGTCTGTCATGCAATCAATTATTTTTGTTTCACTGGTTTCTAAAGAAAGGAATCGCCGCAGCCGATCTGCTAATGTTAATCTTAAACTCGGATATATTCCATCAAAACCGAACGGCAAGGTTGCTATTTCTCCTTCAGGACGAAGTACAATAGCTGGCCATGGTAATGGATTGTCCAAAATTATCTTTCGTGCATCTGAATTTTCGGTCATCATGGTCAACATCTCTGCAGAATGGGTCCTCCACCATCGCCATGGAAGGTGGCGCACAAACAACATCTGATTCTCAATAGAAGGTTGAGTGTTTCTTTCATTCCATTCTGAAAGAAGAATCCATAGATGTAAGTCATGATTTTCTGGCAAAGACCAGGCGAGACGTCTAATCCTTTCAGACATTTCATCAAAATCACCTTGCCGAACATTTGGGTGAATATTCATCAAATGTAAAACTCCCTCTAATGAATCAGCACATCGAGAAGGTGGATTTTCTAGCCAAGCATTTACGCCCCAACGAACCAACTCTTCCGTTTCTGTAGGTGCCATCCAATGTACTATTGAAAGAAGCCGTCCAGCGGCCCAACTTCTAATTTCAGAATTAGAGGCATACATTGCTAATTTCCGAATAATGGCTCTAGAATTCATTTGTCGGATTATCCTCTCTGAGACATTATCATTGAACAAATCCATCCACATTTGAGGTACAATCCCCCATAGATCGACTATACGGTCTAATGGAGTAAGATTTGGAGGATTCAATATTGACCAATGAATAGGAATACGTTTTGCAATTCTAACCCATCGTTCTACTCGGCCAGATGGTTCAGAAGAAATCCATGAGGCTAATGGGTGGATAGATTCAATTCGATTAGCAAAGATTTCATCGCCTTGAGGGAATATAGAACATGCAAACAGTAACAATTCATTTTCATCGTCATTTCCTTTTGGGCGTTCTATTTTTGGTAAAATTGTTGATAATTGATTGAGTTCATCTGGGCCTTCTGGAATCTTCCACCCCTTTGGAATGACGATATTACTCTTAGTTGACTTTCCGATATACACGGGTAAACTACGACCATTGGTTTCTGTAAATCGTAGAAATGGTAAATCATGTACTTCATCTGCTTGAAGAATTGCCATTCCCGAATCATTTACTGATGACCAGGGGGCAATTAATAGGCGTATACGATCATAACGATGTAATCGGCGAGTCAATGATTCTCCTACCGGTTCAGGTAACTCCAATGAGAGCCAATCTACTAATTGATGATTCATAATACTCAATATTAGAGATTTTATTGCAAGTGGCCCCAAACCATCAGTTGCTATTGATTTAGGTAAAGAAGCATCAGTGTCTAAAAAATTCCTATTACCCCAATCTTCTCGAAATCGTCGAACTGTGATATCTGGTAATCTCGATGGCCGTGAAACCCGCCCCCCATTGATCCAAGAATTTAGAAGTTGAAGTCTAGAACGTCTAGCAATTGGACGAAGACGTGGATGAATAAGCTCAATCCATTCTTCCAAAACTATTCGGGGAATTGGGCCCAATGGTGCAGAAATAATTGCTTGTCTTCCAATCAATAGCGAATTATTACTTGAATTCTTCATTAGTTGCCCCGCAATTTCAATAGATGTAGATGTACAAACTACGGGGCTCGATACAATTACTTCTGCACCGCTTCTTCCAATTGATCCAAGGTGCCAAGTCCCAGGGAGTGGTTCGATTGGTATTTTTTCTGGTTGAGTTTCCAGAGATGAATTAAACCAACGTCCAATTATTAATCGGTCTGATGAGTCACGATCGATCAATCTAGTTCTGACTAAACCAAAGCCGGATCTGTCCCAATTCTCTATATTTTCAAGGTTAGAGCCTCTGGGTGATGCGATTCTATCAAATGAATTTGAATCATAGTATCTCACATTTCTTTCCCTTGTTTCGGCAAGTACATTTCTCCCATCGATAGTTGGGAGATAAATCAAGGGAGAAGGTGCCTTTCTTGTCACCATCAATAATACTTCATTTCCCAATACATCTAGAATTTGATATTGTTCGTCAACAATTGTTCTGAATGGAATTAATGGAATTCGAGATAATTCGTCAGATTCTAAGATGGAATGGCCCTTTTGCGTCAAACTAATTCTTGCACCTCGGGTTCCCGATGTACTCGTTGAATCAACTAACCCTTCTTCTCTCATTTTTTTCAATTCTACAGAAACATGTGGGACACGTAAGCCTGATTTTAATGCAAGATATGAGACAGTCCCAGTTCCTTCGGACAATGTCAATAGTAAAATTCTCCGATGACGTCCCCGGACTTTGAGATGTTTTTTTGGTTTCGATTCGTCCAAAACTCCATCTCCCTTGAAATCATTATAATGGCATTAGTTATTTCAACATTCATAATTATGATGTTCAATTACTATCTTTGTTACATTTTATTACACTGTTGAGGGAATATGTTACGAAAAATAACCAAGATGGTAGAGAAAGTAAATCTAAAATGGTAAATTATTCGTCGATTGTGTAACGAAATTACTCAAAGAACGGCGGTCATTTGATAACCCCCCCGACTCTCCCCGTCATATCGGCTGCCGATGCATCAGCAAAGGAAAGTCGGAAGAAATGAAGGTGAAGAAGATGAGCGAAAATCTGCGAAATCTCATCAGATCCTACCTTCAATCTCGTCCGCGAAATACCGCGGAAATCGTTGAACACGCCCGTGCTAACATGGATGGAACCAGCATCGAACAGATAGAAAAACTTCTGAAAAACGATGCTCAAGTAGTACGGGTAGATTTGGTTCGGCGAAGCGGGGTTCTTTCTTCCGGATACCGGATCTGTGAATGGGCAACAGTTGATTGGATGAATAATAATAGGAGAGGAGAATAATGAGAACTACAAGACTAAGAGAACGCATCAAGAGATTCCTTGCTGATAAAGGCGAGGCGAACACAACTGAAATATTGGAGCATGTGAATACGACAACTAGGCATGGAACAACTCCTCAACAGTTAGGAAATGTCCTATCCAAGGACAAGGATATCGAGAAGGTAGCTACTACCAAGAGAGGCGGGGCACTATCAGGAAGATACGACATATGTGTTTGGAGACTTCGGAACCATGGTACCGAGGAACTTCACTGATTATCATACTTCTAACATTCTGTTAAGAGCCAATAGTGCATCGTTTGATGTTTGTTGATTGATACTAATGATGTTCCGATTCTCTTCATGAATGATTGACTCAAGTTGTTCTGCTAAAAAGCGCGGATGAATCATGTACATCGTTGAACAAGGGCAAATTGAATCATCCAAACAATGGATTTCTTTGTCTGGGTATTGTAAATTTAATCTTTGAACTAAATTAATTTCAGTTCCAACTCCAATTACTGAACCAGCCGGTGCATCATCACAGTATTTTCGTATGAAATCGGTTGAACCATCAGCATCTGCAGCTAAAACCACTTTACTTTCACATTCTGGATGAACAACAACTAATGCACCTGGGGACGATTCACGTAGATGTTGAATTTGATCTACTGTAAATCGTTGGTGAACAGAACAATAACCATGCCATAAAACAAAACGAGCATTTTCTAAATCATTTCTTTCAGGATATTTTTTGGGGTCCCATACCACCATTTCTTCTTGCTGAAATCCCATCTTTAATGCAGTATTTCTACCCAAATGTTGGTCAGGGAAAAATAGAACCTTCCCTAATCCTCCAGCTCGGTCTAGAGCCCATTGTATTACACCCATCGCATTAGTAGATGTACAAACTATTCCCCCATGTCTTCCAACAAAAGCCTTGAGCGAAGCGGAACTATTCATATACGTCACTGGAACCAAGAAATTATCCTCTGCATTTGCTTTTTGATCGGGATTAGATCTTAATGCTGGGTCCCTAAGTCCAAGTTCTTCGATTAGGGCCCCCCAACAATCTTCAACATCTGGTAAATTAGCCATGTCTGCCATCGAGCAACCGGCTCTTGTTGTGGGCATTGAAACAGTTTGTTGTTCATTAGTTAGAATATCTGCACTTTCTGCCATGAAATGCACTCCACAGAAAACAATATTTTCAGCAGTACTTTCGGCAGCCATCTTCGATAATGTAAACGAATCTCCAGTAGCATCGGCATGTTCAACGATCGAATCTCTTTGGTAATGATGACCTAATATCATCACCTTTTTCCCCAATTTTTCCTTTGCCAATAGTATCCTATCTTTGAATGAGTCTTCATCTTCTACCCCATTAATGGAGCACGAGGTAACAGGCAATCCCAGAGACATGGGCAATTATGCGTCAGGCCCGGTGCATTTGAATCCATCTTCGCTCTCGAGTAACCATGGAGGGCACGTCTCAATGGGTTGCAGATGAAATTCTTCATGACGGTGCAGAAGCTAGAACAATCGCTGGAATTTGGATAGGGACCAATGCAGTAATGAAAATTCGACGGCCGAAAGGATATAGGCACCCTAGTCTAGATGAGTCTCTAACAAAACGTCGTCTTTTTGCCGAAGCAAGAATTTTAGTTCATCTTTCAAATTCGGAAATGCCAATTCCTGAATTATTAGATTTCGACGAGAAAACTTCTACATTGGTCATTACTCGACTTTCTGGTGAGCCGTTATTCAATATTCTAAGAGAATCTAAGGATTTTGAACGAGTTTCCAAATTGATGCATTCTTGTGGAAAATTGATTAGAAATTTGCATTCGTTAGGAGTTTCACATGGAGATTTAACAACGCATAATCTTCTATGTGACAATTATGATTCAATTCAGATTATTGATTTCGGACTTGGGAGATTGGCTCCAGAGATTGAGGCGTTAGGGCAAGATTTGCAAGTTCTTGCAGAGTGTCTTTCTGCAAGCCACCCTAGTCATTCTGATGCAATGGCTTATGTTCTCAAGGGATACAAAGATGGTAACGAAGATGGCTTAGATAAGACTGAAATTATTACTAGATTTGAAGAAATTCGTGGGAGAGTTCGTTATCATGGGTGAGACTACGACCATCCTGTTCGTCACCTCAAATCAAGGAAAGATTGCTGAAGCAAAAGAAGCTTTGAGGCCATACGGAATTGATATTGAATCATATAATCCAATTCCAGAAATAGATGAAATCCAGTCTTCGGATCTTGTCGTTGTTGCTGCAGATAAGTTGATGAAAGCGGCTTCAAATTCTAATCTTTCTTCTTCAATACTGGGAGTAATGGTAGAAGATGCCGGGTTTTTTTTAGATGAATATGAAGGGTTTCCTGGAGTATATTCTTCATATGTTCACAAAACATTGGGAATAAGTGGAGTTCTTCGTTCACTAAAAGGAATTGAGAATAGAAACGCATCCTTTAGATGTGTAATCGGAATACACATTGATGGAGAGAATTTCTTCTTTGAAGGAACATGTAATGGAATTGTTTCAGATGAAATTCGTGGGAAGAATGGTTTTGGTTATGATCCCATCTTTATTCCGAATGAAGGAGAT
Source organism: Candidatus Thalassarchaeaceae archaeon (assembly GCA_034400015.1). Classification (GTDB taxonomy): domain Archaea; phylum Thermoplasmatota; class Poseidoniia; order Poseidoniales; family Thalassarchaeaceae; genus MGIIb-N2. The sequence goes on from DASCRU010000187.1 coordinate 11,235, forward strand.
GGTAGAACTTTTGCTGAAATGAAGTTGGAAGAGAAGGAGATATTCTCCCATAGAGCGAAGGCCTTGAAGGCATTTGTGTCTTTTTTGGAGGAATGGAAACAATCGCCAACCTCAAACCACGGCAATGGGTCGTAAGCAATGAGGCGGCACAATGGCAGGTTTCTCTAGACTAATGCTCTGGATGATTCTCATCATTGGAGGGGCCGGATTCTTGACGCTTAGAGGTGCATTAGAAGAGAATGCACAATTTGGAGTTGCAGGGGGTCTCTTGATTCTTCTAGCCATCTTGATGTTTACTGGTGGTGACCCCGCGCCACCTCCTACTCGGAATAGGAAAAAGTCAGCAACAATTTCTGTTGAAAACGAGGAGGATGTAGAAGAACCTGAGATTCAAACTCCAGTGAGTAGAACAAGAGGAGTTGACGTGATTACTCCCGAAGTAGAATCAGTCGAAAATGATCAAATTATCGAAGTTGAAGCAATATTGGAAGATGTTGTTGAAGCTAAGGAATATGTTGTTGAAGTGGATGCTCAATCAATGTTAGAGACTGAAATTGATAGTGTAGTAGTCAATCGACGAGAATCACAAAAAGAAATCAGAGATGGAATCGAGAAACGCAGAAGAAAACAGTTGGCTAGAATTAGAGGGGACACCTTACGGTCGCGTCATGAAAACGATTCTAGGGAAAATCTCCAACAATTACTGAAATCATCCAACGAAATCCAAGTTTTGGATGAACCAGAGAATCCACCACCCGGGCATCCATATGGGCGTGTGTTGATTCGAATCGACGAGAATCGAGTTCTAAGACTTCGAGTGCCACTAGATGTGGGGTTACGTGTAGCAGAAAGTGAGCCGGAACCTCTCCCCGATCTTGACGGATTACCACCCCCTCCACTTCCTGGAGAGATTGGTGATTTACCTCCTCCTCCTGGTCCAAACCAATGAAATACGTGTATGTTCAACAGCAATGATGCTATTTAGCGAGCGCACATCCAGTGAACATGGCCGTACTACCTGAAGTCGATGAACTTACTATCGAAGAATGCCCTTCTGAGAATGGAGTCATAATCATAGCAACGGTAAATCGACCAGGAAAATTGAATGCGTTGAATTTCACTGTCAAAGAAGCCATCAAATCGTTTTGTACATGGGCAAATGAATCAGATGATGTAAGAGCACTAATTTTTCGAGGAGCATCTCCTCTTCCACCCCTAGAAGGAAAGAAGCAGAAACCCCACGCGTTTGTAGCTGGGGCTGATGTAAGCGAATTTGTCGGCAAAGATAGTGATACAATCCGCCCTGAATTTGAAGACAATGTTTGGGAAGCAGTTTGGAATTTAAGAAAACCAACAATTGCGTTGATTGATGGATATGCTTTGGGAGGTGGAAGCGAACTTGCCCTTTCATGTGATATCAGAATAGCAACTAAACGGTCAATGTTTGGAACTCCCGAAATCAATCTTGGTCTCATTCCAGGAGGAGGTGGGACACAGAGATTGACTTGGCTCGTCGGTTATGGTAAGGCTATGGAGATGGTAATGGGCGGAGAGATGATTGACGCAGAAGAAGCCTATCGGATAGGACTGGTGAATCATATTGTTGACCCAGATGAACTAATGGAGAAAGGAATGAAAATCGCTAGTAATTTAGCGGCTAAATCTCCCCTTACAATTCAAATTGCAAAGCAAGCAGTTAGGACCGCATTGGATCATCCGATCACAGATGGCATTCTTTTAGAACACAACATGTTTGTTGATTTATTCGATACGAAAGACAAGGAAATTGGAGTAAGCGCCTTTATGGAAAGAGGGAAACCTGAGTGGACAGGAGAGTGACTCCCTTGTCTGAATATCTGGTAGAAGCAGAAGGTTTAGCAAAACGATTTGGAGATTTTGTAGCGCTTCAACCACTTGATGTAAAGGTAAAAGCAGGCGAATTTTTTGGAGTATTTGGCCCAAATGGTGCAGGTAAATCCACATTTATTCGTTTACTTACCGGGCAATTACGACCAACTGAAGGAATGGCTAAAGTTTTGGATATTAATGTGGAAAAGAAGCCAAGATTAGTCAAAGCAAATATTGGAATTGTACCTGAATCTGAATCTCCTCCATCATATCTTACGGCTGCTGAATTCCTTGAATTTGTTGCACGCCTAAGGAAAGTTGAGGATTCGAAAGAAAAAGTGAATTATTGGTTAGATTGGTTTGGAATGTCGGACAAAAGTGAGACACTTTGCAAAGATTTGTCGAAGGGCCAAAGACAAAAAGTAATGCTTGCATCGGCCTTTATTCATGAACCTAGACTATTATTTCTTGATGAACCATTCGTAAACCTTGATCCTATTTATCAAAGAAAATGTCGAGAATTATTAATGGAACATATTTCAAATGGTGGCACAATTTTCCTTTGTTCTCATATTTTGGAAATTGCTGAAAGATTGTGCACCCGAGTAGCGGTTATTGATCATGGACGGGTACTTGCATCTGGAAAAATGGAAGATTTGAGAGAACATATTGACGAAACCCTTGAGGATATTTTCATTCGTCTTGTTGGAAAATCTATTGGTGAGATTGAATCTGGAAACGAGACTGAAGAGGAGTGATTCCCATGAGTATGCGAAGGGAAGAACCTGACCTTTTGTCGTCTTTTCCGATTACCTTTGTCATGATGTTCAAAGAAGAATGGAGACAAAATGTTGATTTTGCAAAGAGTCGACGAATCCTAATGTTTCCAGCATTATTAGGGATTGTTTCGATGGCATTAACAATCGGGCTAAGATTCCTCACGGGGGACGCAGTCACTGGCGTCGATGCAGAAGAAATGTCTCGAGAGACATTCACTTTCGATGAATTACGGTTAGGGATTCATCTCATGGTCTTTCTATTTTCTATGGGGATGGGAACATTTGCTTTCTTAGGTCGTTCTATTGTTTCTCAAAGAAGTGGAGGCAAGAATTTCCTCCTCGCATCCCCAGCGATGCAACCAATTGACCTCCAATCTACGTATCTTGCATACTACCTCAAAGAAGTCACTTTTTACATCGTTTTGATACTCACACCAGTAACAATCGGAATGGGATTTGGCATCGCATCTCAATCTGTGTTGAATATTACAACTCCTTTGTTATGGGAATCCCTTATCCCGTTCCTAGTATGTGTTTCTCTGACTATGGCTCAAGGTATTGCAGTTTCTTTCTTTGGATCTACACTAATGAGCAGAGGCCATCAATGGAATTTCATTGTCCCAATAATTGGTGCATTAGCTGCAGCATTAATTTATGTTGAAATCATCCCCATTGATCGCATCATTCTTGGGCTTTGGGCACATTCATCTGCGTCGTTTTGGTGGACTCCTTTAGCGTTCATTTTTTGTGCAATATTGGCTTGGTTTTCTGCCGGATTACTTCCAGAGGACTTTGAAGTTCAGATTACTGGGAAATCAGATTTGTTTATTCCCGTGTTTAATCATTTGAAGAAAATTGGTCTTAAATCAGATAGCAGAATTAGAATTCTAATCGCAAAAGAAATTGTAGACGTTTTGAGATCAGGAACTCTTCTGAAGATGTTGGGCTCCTTTGCAGTCCCGTTACTTTTCCTTTTACTTCTAGCGTGGGGTGCTGATTTTGCTTCGTTTCCAATTCCATTCAATTTGCTTTCTTATGCTCCCTTCATTGGTTTCTTTGGATTCAATTTCTATTCTTGGCTAAATGCCATTGATGCTCCAGACCATCTTAATACAATGCCTGTATCAGTTCCCGAATTGCTTCAAGCAAAAATTTGGACCTATTTTCTCCTAACTAGTTGGATTGGTGTGATTTTCATTTTACTAATGGCACAGATGCTGGATCAATGGGATGATGCAATATCTGCAATGATTGTAATGCTTGCAAACTCCATCTACATTGTTTCTCTTTCTGCGTGGCTAATGGGGTTACGCCCCAATAAAGCCATTTTTGATAGTGGAATAATGGCTCGCTTCTGGCTTGCAACAGCTATGCCACTGGTGGGTCTTTTTCTTTTGTCTTGGACCCATGGGGATACCACATTGTTGGAAAACTGGGGGATGCAGGTTTCAGCAGGAGGACTTGATGCTGAAGCCCAATCTATCGCTTTAGAGGAAAGACAAACAACAGATCTAACTGGGATCCTAGGAATTTGCGCAATCCTTCTTTCTCTTTCTCTTCTCTTCATACGATTACTTCATCGTAAGTGGGGAAGTGCCCCTTTTGAGAATTAATTTACGGTGTGTTCATGAGAGATAAATCAGCGCCACACATTATGTCGAAGGCTCTTGTGCTTGCTGGGCTCCCTGGTTCTGGAAAAAGCGTAGCATCAGATGTCGCGAAAATAATTGGGATTCCAGTTGTAACAATGGGAGATGTGATTCGCGCTGAAACAACAAAACGTGGTCTTGATGCAACATCGAAAAATATTGGAATGGTTGCAGTTGATCTTCGTGCCAAATTCGGAGAAGATATTGTTCTTCGAAAATCATGGCCAAGTATTTCTGATGCTTTGGCGCATTATCCGTTGATTATCATTGATGGGATGAGAAGTAGTGCTGAAGAAGAGGCTTTGATTGAGTTGATGGGAAAGCCACCTCAAATATTAGCTATTATTGCATCAGAAAAAGCCCGCAACTATCGTTTAATTGAAAGAAAACGTTCTGATGATGTTGTAGACAAATCCATAGATGAAAAGTTAGGGGAATTACCGAAGCATGACGCTATTTCTGAGCGAGATACTAGGGAGCGAGGTTGGGGTGTTGAATCATTGTTGCAACGAGCAGATTTCCGAATAGAAAACGAAGATAGCATAGATTCCTTCCGAACAACAGTGAAAGCACTCTTGGAAGGCCTAAACTGCACCGATTAAAGGCCAAAGGTTATGCCAATCCTCATGCCTTTCATGTACATACCGAGGTGGTACCATGGCACGACGAGGGCGGAACAAGCAGGGTCAAGGTCGAAGGAAAGCGCAACAAGCTCAGTTTGAAGAATTGGATAAGTATCCCGTTTCCCCTCCACATTCATTTGCTCGAATCGTTCGTGATTTGAGGACATTAAATCTCCTTTATCAGGTAATTGAACCTCCCCTCAATAAGAAGGAGACTGACCAAAAGGATCAGATTATGGGTATCTTCG
>DASCRU010000188.1:0-2712 GCA_034400015.1 Candidatus Thalassarchaeaceae archaeon
TGACTCAGTATACACCTGCGAGATTGCAACCAACGCTGACGGCGCTGACTGTCTGATTTCTCAGACCGGCGACTCTGATACCCAGTGGGAATCAGACGAGATTGTATACATCAAGGAAAACGGAGCTGACGTATGTACGGCTTCCTGTGACTTGAGTATCACAATCCAGTACAACGGACAGGTACTATCTGGTACTAACTCCGTAACTGTAGCTTAAGTCGGTAGTTCGCACTATCAATAGCCAATAATGGCACAGAACTGATCTTGGTTCTTGGAATCGGTCGCCTCGGCGACCCTTTCCAGGACCCAAACCCTTTCTTTTTCTTAATCTTCAACAAGAGATTCCCTTGATTCGATATCTTGTTCCCAAATATGAAAATCGATCCCCCTATACATCTCAATATTCGCCACTAGTAAGGCCCACTGAGAGATGAAAAATGATCGTAATATCTGACTTAAACGTAATTTGTTTCCAAACAATAGAGAAATTAGAAACAATGAATCAATGAGAAGAAGTAATGCATGAGTAGTCTGAAGGGACTCTTCCATGATAACTAATGATGTACTTATAGAAATATGAAGTAACATTATCGAAAATGAAAACAATACCAAAAAGGGCATTACCAGATGAATCCAAGCTTCTATTTGCATTATCTTAGAAAATTTACGATTGATAGTGGAAAATTTGGATGGACGATTTCGTGAGAACAAATGAACTAAACCATTTGCTCGTCGTAATCGTCTAATTGCTGCTGCTTCTTTGGTAGAAGGAAGATATTCAAAAAAACAAAGTTCGGGATCCATTATTGAACGGCTTCCTAGTCTATTGATTAAAACTGCTAATTGTGAATCATCAGCATTGTATGTAGCATCAATTTGATGGCCTAAAACCAATGAGTTTCGATATGCTGCCAAAGATCCTTCGAAAATTGGAGATGAAAAAACAGTACTCTCACCTATTCGAATATCATGATAGAATGACCTGTATGTTTTTTCATCAATAAAATGATTGGAATCTGAATCACCTAGTATTTGTTGAGAGCCACAAACAGCCCCAATATTTGGATTAGAAAGCCATCTGCCAATTCTTCTCAATGCTCCTTCTGCTAGTAATGCATCAGCATCTGTAATTACAATTGCATCAGTATTCAGAGGTTCTACCAGAATTCGATTGATTGCTGCAGATTTCCCTAGGCGAGAAGGCATTTGAATTGACTTTACTTTTACGCCATGTGAAGAATCGGATTTCCATTTATGGAATATTTCCATGGTAGAATCTGAGGAATCTGAATCAATAACAAGGATTTCCATTTTATCTTTCGGATAATCCTGTATTGCTAAATCCTCTAATTTATTTTTTATTACCATCTCTTCATTCCAAACAGGAAGAACAATTGTCAATGATGGCCAAGAACTTGGTTCAGGAGGTATTTCCATTGATTTTTTTGAGTTTTTCTTCATTCGCATCCAATGGAAAAGAAATGGCCCAATACCTATGATAGCAGCAGACACCTGAAGTAGGGCAAGGATGTCTAACATTATACTCCGTTACAACACAAGGTTTTGATTCCACGTATTGAATGATGGCCTAACCATGCAGTTTCCCCAATGCCTTTGATTGGGGAGTGGCTGCCATGCACGTGGTGAGGAAAGTCCTGCATGTCGGTCCAGGTCGGACTAGAGGTGGAATGGGTAGCACAATTCGACGTCTACATGAGAATCCACCAGAGGGGTGGAGTGCAGAAGTGCTTACTACTCATGCAGATGGAGGATTGATTGCAATCCTAAGAGCATGGAACAACGCAAAAAGAAAACTGTCTACCAAGCTTGCTGAAAAACCAGATTTAGTACACATTCATTCAGCAACAAAGGCATCGTGGTTTCGAAAAAGAAAGATAATCCGAAAGGCCCAGAAAGTTGGAATCCCAGTCATTGTTCATTTGCATTCAGGTTCCTTTGATCGCTTTGGAACGGGTTGGATTGGAAATGATATCTCAAAAATTCTTAGTTTAGATGGAGTTTATCCAGTTGTATTGTCAGAATATTGGAAAGAATGGTTACGTCCCATGATTTCCAATGATGTGAGAATTGTTCCAAATCCATATCGTTACGGATTATCGCCTACTTCACCCGAAAATAGAGATATGAATTTACTATTGATGGTGGGGCGCCCCAGCCCCATCAAAGGTCATTCATTGGCAATTAATGCAGTTCATGAACTCAGAAAAGAAGGTGAGATAATCGAACTTCAATTGGCTGGAACTTCAGAAAAAAATTTGCCTAAGAATCTCAAATTCAAAGAGGGGTTTGTTGCCAAAGGCTGGATTAATGACGATGAACTAGATGTTCTAATCAATCGAGCTGGTTTTCTTCTAATGCCATCTAAACATGAAGGAATGCCATTATCTCTACTAGATGGATTAGCAACCGGTTTACCAGCAATTGTCTCTAACGCGTGTTCTTCTTTCATCAATGAAGGAGGAATTGTGATTGAAGAAAGGAGTATTAAGGCTTGGAAAGAAGGAATTAGAAATCAAATTCATAATCGGAAGGAATGGGAAAAAATGGTATTAAATGCCCCAAACGATGTGAATGGATTAGATCCGGAATCTGATAAATTAAGATGGGGGAAGGTGTATGATGAAATTATTGAGATTCATTCAACGATTGGTTAATCAGTTTCTCTAAATCAGATACGCATACAGACCAATC
>DASCRU010000189.1:0-10568 GCA_034400015.1 Candidatus Thalassarchaeaceae archaeon
TTGGACTTCTTTTGAATATCTTTGTCTCATTTACTAGTAATCTAGGCCTAGATACTCATGTTCACATGTCGAGGAATGTGGAATTCTCCGAAACAGGAGAGGCGAACCTCCCTTGGGGGCATACTCGTCCGTTGGATCCAATGGCAAATGACCCGGATTATTCTCCATCTGTAAATATTGGATGGCATCGTTTTCTTCCAGACACAATAAATGAAGTTCATGTTTTAGGACTTGCATTCATGATTCTTCTTCTAATCAGCACAATTATTCTATTCAAAATTGAAGGAGCACTCAACCAAGGGATTGCGGTAGCAGCAATTGTTGCAATACATCCAACATTCATTTTCGCTACTGGACGGGCATTTCCCGAAGCGATTGTCGCAATATTCACTATTTTTCTAATGAGTGGGCTTCTACTATTCGAGAGATGGCCATGTTGGAAAGGAATAATTGCGTCAGCGGGATTATCTGGATTTTCAATGGGTGCGATTCTATTTGTGAAAGGTATCAATCCAATGTATTCAGTGATTGTATTTATTCTCGTTTTATTATGGCATTCAGCAGATAAATTCGAACAATTATGGCGATTTACTCGATCTCCAATATTTTCTGTGAAAATTGGGATTGGAGGGACTTTGGGCGTGTTACTCCTTGTAGGACTCATCTCCGATAATGGAACTTTTTCTGCTGTAGGTGATCAGCCTATTCGATACGTAAGTGCCTTCCTGATAGCATCGATTGATGCATTGTTGATTTATGGGGTATTTGGAATGATTTTGTGGCCATTTATCGGAGGCAATATACGAAAATTAAGGGCCATTGAAAGTCATTCAATATCTGGATTGGTAGGGCTAATCTCAACTCTAAGCACGGCAATCACATTCTATATTGCAGCTTTATGGACATACGAATCTGAATTATGGAATTCGGATTGGCCATGGATAATGTGGACTATGGGGAATAATGGCAGATACATCTCAATGCTGATGGTCCCCTGCTTCCTCCTATTATTTCGAATCCAACAAATTGATACGGAATCATATACTCCATTTATCCCAGGAATACGATTCAAATCCATGGTAATAGGAATCTGCCTAATTATCCCTCTATCGTTGCTCACAACAATCCATGGACAAACTATGTGGACAGATGATGCTGCTGAAATATTATCTGAAAATATGGGAATTGGAGATGATTTTTTGTTTGTCCACGAGGAAACTCTCGGAATGCACTATCTCTATACATTCCACACTCATATTGAGAATGTGAATGAAAAAGAAATCATGGGTCATTGGCGTGCGCCCAATTCACAATGGACGTTGGAACTATTCTCTGGAGAAAAATGGGAGAATAGAGGGGATTTATCTTCTGTACAATGGGTTGTAATTTCTCCCGGAATTGAATGGGAACAACCGCCTGATGATTGGGGTTACATTAGTGGCCAAGCAGATTTCATGAATGGAGGAGGAGAATGGAAGATTTACACTACAAAAAGCAATATGGAAAATCTGATTCAATCGTGATCTTCTACTGATTCTAACAATGTTTTGCGCTCTTTTTGGAACCATTTCATTCGCCGTTTAGATGGTTTTGGTGGTTTCTCATCAGTTGTTGAACGCATTGAAGGATGAAGAAAACGATCAGGGATTATTTGGAATGGCATCACAAATGCTACGACACCCAAAATCATCTCTGAACCTGGAATACTAAAAACTCGCAATGGTGGAATGAAAACTCCTGCCAAAGCAAACTTATTCGCGGCATTTCGCCGTTCTTTCCTGGAGGTTCTTCTTCCGAGTTGTATTTTCCAAATCGTGAAAAAGGCATCTTTCAAATCCAATGATTCATCTTTGACTAAATCCCAACCATCCGTTAGAGATTCACCCCATGCTTCTGGATCCTTTGCAACCTTGATAATTTCAGCGCGCTGCTCCTTTGAGGACAATGACTTGAGGCGTCTGGCGCCTTTCAAAGCATAACTACCAAAATATAGCAACCTGAAACGACGTTTGCCTTCACCCATACCCTATCGAAGGATTGGGATATATTGGGGTTATCGATAATCAGTTGCGTTCATCCTGAATCTTTGCACGGACAGACTTGCATTCCTTGGCTAAATCTGAAAGTGCCTTCCTCAATCTACGGCTTGCAGCATCCGTTCCACGGTCATGCTTAGCGGCATCCGCAAGACATTCATTCAACATTCCAATCATGTTTTCGATATCAGCTGTAACTGGCATAACCGCGGCTGGGAAAAGACCTCCAAAATACTTGCGAATAAACGTACGAGTAATTTTCGACTCACAAATCCCTAAATGTAACCGCTATTCCCCTTAGATTGGATAGAAGGTGATTGAGTGACTGATGTGAAATTTCCTGGCATTCCTGCAACAACAGATGGAGCAGGACATATCGTCCACATTGAGACCAATATTACTGAGGGGTCTTGTGCCTACCCTATTACTTCTTCAACAACAATGGGAGTTGGTTATGGAATAGCTGTTGCTAACGGAAAAAAGAATCTTTGGGATACTCCGTTAATTTTTCTAGAACCTGAATCTGAACACTCTAGTGCTTCAGCGGCAGAAGGATACGCTCTAGCCGGAGGAAGAGTGACTAATTTCACCTCTGGTCAAGGCCTCATACTGATGAAAGAAGTACTCTATGTAATCAGCGGGAAGAGGCTTCCAGTTGTGTTTCATATTGGGGCACGTGCCATGACCAGTCAATCACTCAACGTCCATGCTGGGCATGATGATATCATGGGAGTTTCAGATGTTGGATGGGGTATCGTTTTCGCTCGAAATGCACAAGAAGCTGGAGATTTGGCTTTAATCTCAAGAAGAGCCGCAGAAGATTCGGATACTCCATTTTTCAATGTGCAAGATGGTTTTCTAACTACACATACGATAGAGAATGTTTGCCTATGTGAACCTGAATTAATGAAGCAATTCGTTGGAGACCCTTCAGAAAAATTACGGAATCTAATGGACCCTTATCATCCAGTAATGACGGGGGTTGTTCAGAATCAAGATGCGTATATGAAAGGGAAAATCGCACAACGGCATTTCACTGATACCGTCAAACCTGCATTGATGGCATCAATGGAAGACTTCTCGGAACTTACTGGCCGAAATTATGGGCTCATTGATTGTTATCAGATGGAAGATGCTGAAATTGCGATTATTGGTATTGGTTCGATGATTGAAACAGTAACTACTGTAATCGACAAACTACGAGCTGATGGAAGAAAAGTTGGATGCGTCCACATTACTTGCTTCCGGCCATTTCCTGGTGCTGAAATTGCTGCAGCGATAGGAGGATGCAAATCAGTTGCTGTCCTAGAAAGGATGGATGATCCTATGGCGCAATCAAATCCACTTACTACTGAAATTAAAGCATCTCTAGCTGATGCGATTCAAGGTCGCCCTGGATATCCAGAATTAGATGGGATGCCTAAAGTCCACACAGGTTCCTATGGTCTTGGAAGTCGTGATGTGACCAGTGGAGACATCGCAGCTGTTTTCGATTTGCTTGATTCTGATGCTCCCCCGAGATATTTCACCCTTGGAATAGAACATTCTACTGCACTTGAACCTGCATCTGATCTAGATGGAAGACCAGAAGGGGCTTTCAGTATGAGGGGGCATAGTGTTGGTGGTTTTGGGAGTGTTACAACAAACAAAATTATTGCAACTGTTTCTGCTGATTTATTTGGTAAAACTGTACAAGCATATCCAAAATATGGGTCTGAAAAGAAGGGGTTGCCAACCAATTTCTATCTTACTATCGCTGATGAGCGTATTCGAATTCATCATGAACTCGACATTCTTGATTTCATCGCAGTACAAGATAAGAATGCCTTCAACACAGGAAATCCACTAAAAGGTGTTAGAGATGGGGGGACGATTTTCCTCCAGACAAATGAGGATTCAGATGAAGAGGTCTGGGATAATCTACCAGATTGGGCTAAAGAACAAATTAAATCGCGGAGGATTCGAATTCTGTGGATTGATACTGCTAAAATTGCACGTGAAGTTAGCAGCTCAGAGGATCTTATTGTACGTATGCAAGGGATTGTTCTCCTCGGAATATTCCTACGAAGCACACCATTCGCAGAGAACACTTCCGAAGATGAACTGTATGGGTCAATTGAAAAGAGCCTGCGTAAATACTTCGGCCGAAGAGGGGAACAAGTAGTACAGGATAATCTCACATGTGTCAAACGTGGTTTTACTGAAGTGAATGAGATAAGTTCAGAGGTAATTGCAAAAATGGAGGTGAATGCATGACAACTGGAAAACCAGCACGGCAAAAAACCGCTCATGATGAGGATTTCTTCAGTATTCAGGATTTTGAAGAACGGATTATTGGGGCATACAACGCTGGACATGCCCCCTCCAGTCTACCTGCTGACCCCGCTCACGCTCGTTCAATCATTGCCGCCGGTAGCGGCGTTCACCGTGATTTCTCCTATATCGCTGATGAGATTCCAGAATTCGTAGCTGATGCATGCGTTGGGTGTATGGACTGCGTGACAATGTGCCCAGATACAGCAATTCTTGGAAAGGTTGTTTCAGAAGAGACTCTACAAGATGGGCTTGAAGAACTATCAGATGCAGATGCAGCGGAAATGGAAGGACTTTGGCCACGAGTCAAGAAATATTGGGGTAATCGACAAAAGAAAGATCTTGAACCAGGACGTTTCGGTATCTTCATCGACCCAAGTAAATGCAAAGGATGTGCCGAGTGTGTGGATGTTTGTGGTGATAAGAATGCACTTGCAATGGTTTCTAAAGAAAAAATCGGAATGAATGAGCATCAACGACTTTGGGAATTTTTCCAAAGCATGGGAGACACAGACCCACAATTCATCAATGAAAAATCTGTTATGGATATAATGCTGGCAGACAAAAGCCTACTCTACGTTGGAGGTGCTGGTTCGTGTGCTGGTTGTGGTGAAGCAACTGCTCTAAGGATGCTTTCCGCTATTCTTGGATATGACCATGGAGCTGAAAATGTAGGTGTAGTCAACTCAACGGGATGCTCGACAGTATATGGGAGTACATTCCCTTACAATCCATGGAGTGTTCCTTGGACTAATTCCCTATTTGAAAATGGACCAACTGACGCTATGGGTGTTCGAGCGCGATGGGATCAAATCGGTTGGCAAGATAAACGACTCTGGGTAATCGGTGGAGATGGGGCAATGTATGACATCGGCTTTGGTGCATTGTCTCGAATGTTCGCTTCTGGGATGGATATCAAAGTCCTAGTATTGGACACACAAGTGTACTCAAATACAGGAGGGCAGGCTTCAACGGCAACATTCACAGGGCAGGATGCAAAATTCTATGCACATGGAACTGCTGTTCCAGGGAAGCAAGAATTTAGGAAAGAACTCGGGGCAATTGCAGCAATGCATCCCAACGTGTATGTGGCTCAAACAGTTACAAGTCTACCAAATCATTTCTATCGTGCCATTCGAGAAGCGAATGAACATCCGGGTCCTGCTGTAGTTTCCGTATATACCACATGTCAACCTGAACATGGAGTTGCAGATAATGCTGCATTTAAGCAAGCCGCATTTGCTCTCAGAACACGGGCATGGCCGATTTTCGTTTATGATCCTAAGAAGGGGCCTCGTTTCCAAGATCGGTGGGATCTAAGAGGGAACCCTAGTCTCCAAAAAGACTGGCATAAAATGAAAGATGAAAATGGGGAACGTAATGAAGTAAAGTTCAGAGATTTTGCTCGTTCAGAAGGACGGTTCAGAAAGCAATTTGATAAAGATGGAGAACCATCAGAAACAATCCTAATAGCCGAAAAAGATCGGTTGTCTTTTTGGAATCGTCTTCAAGATATGGCTGGAATTGAACGAGAAATTCCAGAGGAATAGTGGCCCTAATGGACGCTACCATGATTGGGGCATACATTGGTATGGCAATGGTTCTAATTGCATTTATCACTGAGACTAGAGGGGTGCTTTCCAGTCGTTCAATGACATATCTGGTTCTCATGGCTGTAGGAGAGGGGCTTCTAACTCTCAGGGCTTATGTCACAGGAGAATGGCCATTCGCCGTTCTTGGGGCTATATGGGCCGCTTTCGCAGTATTTTCTATTTTACAGCCACCAAATGAATGATGGTTCAAACTATCGGAGGAGTCCATCGTCCTGAATTTCGGCTATGATCCAATACATGCCAATATAGTGATGAAATTGAAGATGATGGGTCTTCAAGTTCCTTTTCAGTCGCACATCTAGATTCGGATAATGTTCTCTTCCAAATCCATCTTGAATAAATTCGAAGAACGGGTATGCGAAGCGCCGGGCCATTGATTGGAATTCCTTTGGAAGTTAGCCATTCTCGTTCAACTATCCCCTCCTGCTCAATTGCATCCAAGGTCTGTTTCCACCCATGTATTCGTCCTGATTCATCACGACCTGTTTTGCTCCTTAACATTCTTACAGAATTTATTGATGAATCTAGAATGATTCCATTTTCACTTAATATTGAGGCCATCCAAGGAGCAATGTACCCTCCAGGAGCACGAAACCATGGTCGAAATGATTCTCCTGCAACCTCCTCTACTGCACTAATCGACTGTTTGATTGCTTTACTAAATTCTTCAGAACATTTTCCCCAAGCAGACCAACAGATGTGATTCAATCCATGAATCCCAATTGTAAGTCCAGCCCTAGAAGAAATAAGACTCTGTATTGCATTTACAAATCGGGGATCTGCGACCTGTTCGCCAATAATAAAAATCGTCAAACGATCATCTTCAGGCCTAGAAATCCACCATTTTTGTAAGGATTCAAAGGAAGTTGCTAGTGTATTACTCATTGGCCGTGGTTCTATTTCCAAACACCAAGAAGATTCAGATGAACGAGAAGGATGTCCAGAGATTGAAGGATGATGATGTAAATCGTCTGAATCAATAGAAAACCAATGAAGATTGGTCATTTCATTCACCTATTATTATCCAATATGCCTCATATTGAATCGCCTCCCCATCATTCTCCTCTATCATTTCCACACCAAATTCAGAAGAGATGCCTCCGTGTCTTTCAATTGCAGAACGTATGGTAGTAATACCTCCAATATTCTGAGGGTTTGCTGCAAGTTGAACCACATCAACTTTGCATTCAGAAGCAACTTTCATCATTTTATCAATAGATTCGGATGCTAAACCTAGACGGCGGTAGTTAGGAGCAATCCAATAACCTAGATTCCAATGAATGCCTCTACTCAAACGTCTTCTCTCCAATGTTCGAAATCGAACTACATCAAAACCAATAATTCCCAAAATGGATTTTGTTTCCGGTTCAATTAGCACCCAATGATGATACGCATCAGAATTTGGACCAGAAAGAACATCAATCACAAATGATGCAATTTGAGTTTTCATCGGTTGATTAGAATTCAACCATGGCATTGCTACTCTAACAGATGATTCATCCGAAGAAAATGCCGAAAAAAGTGGCATAACATGATCTACACAAAGTGGAGTCAGTTTGATTCCTGATTCCAAGATGTACTCAGATTGGGTGCTATCCACAGTTGTCGAAAGAGGCACATCGATTCAACCCAACTGCTTCAATGCAGCTTGAACATGCGTATCTTCTGACTTTGAATTTCTTGCCGCTTCTAACATGGATTGTAATGCCTCATTCCTTCCTAGATTTTTCAACAATGCTCCAACATATAACATCAGACGATAACGATCTGAAAGATGTGGACCAATTTCATCTAATATCTTTTCAGCCTCTTCCTTTCTGTCAGATTTTGCTGCTTCCATGGCCTCCTTAATTCTAGAAGCTAGAATTCTATCATCCCATGGCTCTCCTTGATTCCAAGGCCAAATATTTGTGTCAACTGCTGAAATCGGTTCAATTGTTGGAATTGGGTTTGGTTTTGTATCGCCTGGCAATGATGGCATCATAGGCATTGATGGTGAAGATTGAGGAGCAGGAGATGTGTTTTCAAAAACTGCTGCAGGGGGAGCAGAGACAGGAGATGTAGGAATTGGTTGAGGTAATACAGGAATTGGTTCTGGTTGATGTTGTGGCATATTTGGCATTGGAGGCAATACTGATTCAGTAGATTGGGGGGCTGGAACAATAACTGGGGGTGGAGAAATACCTTGATCTTCTGAAACTAAAATTGGTGCTGAATCAGAAACCGACCAATCATCATTCATCAAATCAGAATCCATCTCATGTCCAGTTGAGGAAACTGGATCGATTAGTTTGACTTTTGTTGGTTCAGGTATTGATAAATCATCAGCATCAGCAGCATCTGGGACAATAAATTTCTCAACAGAAGAAGGGGCATCTTCGGAAGATAGTTCAAATTCATCCTCTGAAATATCATTCTTGATTTCGTCATTTGATACTAATTGTCGAGCAAAGCCAGTAGAATGGGATATTACAACATCATCTGAATCATCATATTCTTCTACATCTACAGAAAAATCAGACATATCAAATGAGTGATTTGTCCAATCCACGTCTGCTTCGTCTTGATGATCATCCTCTATTCCTGAAGTTAACTCATCCAACAAACTCCCCACCACTGCATCGTCTGATTTTCGAGATTGTTGATGAACGCTGACTGTGAAATCGTAGTAACAACGACTGCACGATTCGGCATCCAATGGATTCACTAGACTGCACAAGGGACATGTATTCTCGTTGCCCTCATTTTTCTTCTTACGGAACACCAAATTCACCCCCTAGCAACTTCGTCGTGTAATGTAACTAGCATAAGTCCTCCCTGTCCATGTTGGGTAAAAAAAAAGATATCAAAACAACAAATATGATTTCGGGAGGGTCATAAGTCTCGGGCATCAGCATACTAACATGGCGGGGGAGAGAAATCGAATTCGTCGAATCGATACTTCTAATTCAGATGATGAAATTAGAACCGAGGTCCGGAAAAGTCAAAATTATCATGCCAACTTTATTGAAGCAATATATGTTGAATTAGAAGACGAAATGGCCCAAGTTGAAAGTCGATTGAGAACATGGAATAAGCAACGATTATTGGCTCATGGAGTTAGCCTATTCCAACTAAAGGCACGTTCTGCAGGATGGATGTATGGTCAACGATTGCTTCGCCTAACATTAGAAGGAAAAGGGGCACTTCCCTCTCATAGATTCAAACATGGAGACATCGTATTACTCAGTCGTTCAGATCCTTTGGGAAAGGATGTAATTGAGGCGGTTGTGGCAAGTCGTTCTAGAAATTCGATTCGATTGGCTATGGCTGAATTACCAAAAGGTCATCGTCAAGGATATTGGAGATTAGATAGAGGGGCTAATCGGATTGCCCACGATAGAATGAGAGACGCATTGAACTCTTTCCTATCGGACGAAAATTCGACTGATTTAACCTCTCTTCTATTAGGTCAGGTTCGAGACATTCAAGATGCTGGAGAAACATCTCATGGAATCAAAGGAATAAGAAAAAATGTATCATATGACTCTAATCAATTAAATGAAATTCAAAATAATGCAGTCACAAATGCTATGACACATCGACTATCATTAATTCAAGGACCCCCTGGAACGGGAAAGACCTACACCGCAGTACGGATATTACAAGGTTGGGTGAAAAACAGTAGTGCACCTATTCTTGCAGTAGCAGAATCAAATGTTGCAGTAGACAATATCTTGGAAGGTCTTCTATCTATAGGGATTAACGCAGTAAGATTAGGGCAACCATTCAAAGTTAGAGAATCCCTACGAGAAGCTACGATCGATGCAAGAATGGAAAATCATCGTCTGCGCAAGGATCTTGATGTGATCTTGGACTTAAATGAAGATCTAGCGCGCAGGATACCAGGCATGAAAGGAAAGGACAAGGGATTAGCGCATCGAGATTTGAAAAGAGGCTGGAATGATGCCAGAAGAATAGAGCAACAAATGAAAGATGATATCTTAGATAATGCTGATGTCATTTGCGCAACCTGTATTGGGTCAGGACATATTCTTCTAGACGGTAGGAGATTTCCTAGAGTGCTAATTGATGAAGCGACCCAAGCTACAGAACCTGCAACATTGGTACCCATAGTTCGAGGTTGTAGACAATTAGTATTAGTTGGAGACCATAGGCAACTACCTCCAACGGTTATCTCAACACGTGCCGAACAAATGGGTTTGAAAAAATCTCTATTTGAGCGATTAATTGAATTGGGTGTAAATTCAACAATGTTGTTAGAACAATATCGCATGCACCCCTGTATAGCTGAATTTCCCTCTCGTCAATCATACGAAGGATTGCTAAAAAATGCGGTTTCAAACGAAATGAGGCTTGCACCTAATGGAATAATTTGGCCTGACTTTGATAACCCGATTGCATTCCTACCTGTAGAAGGTGGTGAAGTAGTATCTGCAGACGGGCATTCGAGAGCAAACCCCGCAGAAGCAGGTTGGGTTCTTCAGATGGTAGATTCATTGTTGGGAGGAGGAGATATTTCAGCAACAGATATTGGCATAATTACTCCTTATAATGGACAAGTTAGAGCAATTAATGATTTAATGGAATCATCGGGTGGAATGGA
>DASCRU010000190.1:0-2303 GCA_034400015.1 Candidatus Thalassarchaeaceae archaeon
AATGGTTGGTAACGTCTCCATCGTCGAAGTCCATAATTTTCTATTGCGGTATTCACTAGGCTAGCGTTTGGAAAGGTTACAACTGAATCTATTGAGGTTCTGATTTGAGTTGTTCGTAAATTGATTTCAATTACTTCCCCTTCACTACTTCCAATTACAACCCAATCTCCAACTTTGAAGGGTCGATCGAGAAGTACTGTAATTGCTCCAAAGATGTTTGAAATTGAATCTTTAGCAGCCAAGGCTAGTGCAATTCCACTAATACCTAGACCAGCGAGAAGTGCACTGAGATCGAATCCGAGAGAACCAGCAATTAGGACTGAACCAAAAGCAATGATGAAGAATCTCATCAAACTTTCAAGTGCGGAAATTAGAGTCTTCGTTGTCCCTTCCATGTCTCCATCCCCATCAAATCGATCAACGATTGCATAGATTGCAGGAACCAATTTGAATGCCCAGAAAATTAGAGTAAAGTAGAAGATTAATTCGATTAATGGGAGGATTACTTCTTCAAGAATTATTGGAAACTTTGCTTGTTCAATTGAGACAGTATTTTCGATTATAATCATCATTATTCCACTAGAAATTGCCGTTCCTAGGGTACCTGAAGAATCACGAATAGCAATTAGTGCAACTTTTTGTTTGATTCCTAATTTCAGAAACAGTTCAGAGATGTATTTTGCAAGGATTATTCGAATTATCATACAACATATTATGGCTCCAAGAAGCATTACCAAAGTTCCTTGGTTGAATCCAAAAGCAGCATCTTCATTCCATCCAGGAATGGTAGTAATCAGGCTCTCCATGTTCTATGGGGGGGGGAGGTGCTTTGAATCGATTTCGGCTATTACCTAGTTGCGTCGGCTTGAAGAGGTGCAGGGGAGTGTGGGACACTGAACGCCCATGTCTGCTATGCGCCGAATCTTCGTCCATTTCGTACTAATCATGTTCCTGTTCATGCCTTTTGGAGGAGTTCTTGGAGCAGTTGAGGCTCAGGAAGAACCAGCCGAAAACAACTCACCTCTAGACATTTGGTCAACAGATTATGTTGATGATTACTATCCTTGGGGAGGTGATGATGCTGCTCAGTTCAAAGAGTATCATACCTATTTCACAATGAAGGATAGAATGCAACATCTTGCAGATAATAATCGCAATATCATGACATTCCATGAAGGATTGAATGGAGGTGTAAATGCCCGAGGAGATACAACAACCGCCAATACATACGAAGGTTGGTATTACAATCATCTTAGTCCATGGGTTAAGATTACTGCAAACCCCACTGGAGGAGATTGCAATGACTTTGTTGGTGATTGTGGGAATTATGAAACTCGACCAGACATTATGCTTGTAGGTAATCATCATGCGAGAGAATGGATGTCTTACGAAGTTCCGATGATGTTCTTAGAGACGGTAGCTTACTATTATGGAAAGGCAGGAGTAGACAATGATGGTGATGGCCTAGTTGATGAGGACCATTGGGGTGATTCAGATGGCGATGGAATTCTTGATGATGATGGAGACTGTCTGTCGTTAAATGCTTCAGCTCAAGATAGCAATGGAGATGGAGTAAATTGTGGTCCTGGCGATCATGGAGTCGATGAAGACTTTTCAGAACAGTGGATTACAGATTTAGTAAATACTCGAGAAATCTACCTGATACCCATGCTCAATACAGATGGAAACAGGTATGATCGTGAAGTTTTCATGCCCGAAAACTGTGGTGGTGAGGAAGCATGGGATTGCAACACTGCTGGTTGGAGGAAAAACCTCCGTGACAATACTCACACAGGCGTAACTCCAGTTCCAGATCTTGATGAAGACGTCGACCCCGGCTGCGACGGCGTCGACTTAAATCGAAACTATCAGTTTGAGTGGGGTGCTCCTTTGGGCGCTACTGGGCCACTTTTCCCCGGTTTCTGTTATGCCGGGGTTAACAACGACGTGTATAATGGGCCAGTAGACACAGTTGATCAGGACGGTGATCTTAGACTCAATGAAGACCATGTTGATGGAAAGGACGATGATGGCGATGGGCTAGTTGATGAAGATTGGTTGGGTGGAAACTCAGAACCAGAGACCAAGTTTATTCAAGACATGACTGAAATGAACGACGATAATGGAGATGGTGCATCTGAATTCAAGGCTACTTTGACTTGGCACTCGTACTCTAATCTAATTCTATATCCATGGGGGCATTGTACAGATTGCGAAACCACTGATCATGATTTCTTGGTTTATCATGGGGATCAGATGGCTGTGATGACGAATTATGATAATATGCAATCATCCGACCTTTA
>DASCRU010000191.1:0-2346 GCA_034400015.1 Candidatus Thalassarchaeaceae archaeon
CTTTTTTGTATAATTCGGACATCTTGGTACGCTTTCCGATATATTCCAAGACCTCTGGATGTGATTTCTTCCGTTTATCCAGCCATGAATCATTTTGGTTGATAATATCACGGCGTTTTGCTAGTAATTTTCTCTCTTCGATATGGTCTAATGCAGAGGTCTGAATTTTATCGTCAACTTCTTGAAGTTCCTTCAGCAATTTATCTCGTTTCCAATTTGGATCTAAACTAACCATTTGGCCAGATGAAACCAAATCTTCCTGTTCGCGCAATACTTCTATTCTCAATTCCTTTGCTAGTTTGTGAGATTCGTCACGCTCTCTTTTTTCTACTCGTAACTTCTCCATCACATTTCGATACTTTGGAACTAACTTGTCGTATTTTGACTGGAATTCATCAACTGATTCTTCTAGTCCTTGAATAATAAATGGAAGTTGGTCAGCAAGTAGTCGTCTTCTGTCTAGAAGTCTCCCGACTAACTCCTCTGGTGTGATATCCAGTAGTTGGTCAGCAGCCATGTAACATCACGACCACAAGTCGGTGAGGCATAAAGGCACCCGTGGCGTGAAAATGCGCAGCAATCCCTATCATGGGTAATTACAGGCTGGAGATTATGGCAGGGGGGCGTGCGATGAGTATTCTCATTGTTATTCTACTGATACCAGTTTTTTCACTCACCGTTTCCGCCACCTCTGGGTCCATGGTTACTGCCGGAAGTGGAGGAGTTGCAATCGTAGGCCTTCCTGCCCATGAAGGAGATAATCTCACATTCTCTTCTCTTATTCATAATGAAGGAGATGTATCTGGTTCAGTACAACTCAGTCTCTCTTTAGCCGATGGAACGGCTGTATTGGGTGACGAAGTATTGATTGAACCAGGTTCTAGTAGAGAAGTTAAGACGGTTTTATTCCTTTCACATTCGGGTCAAATAAATGTGTCTTGGGAGATTATCTCATCTGATTCTATGGTTTCAGATAACCTTTCGGGGATTTCGCAAATTTCTGTCGATGAACCCCAGAATTTAGAAATTGAGTTTCTTGATTCTAGTTGGACGTTAGCTAATGGCCTTGAGTGTACATTTCGTACGATTCTTGGAGAAGGTAGAGAGAGAATAGTTTCAATTGAAGTAACGGGAATTTCAGGATCTAATGAAATCGTAATTCAGCGGTATGATGCCCAACTCTCTCCTGGAACACGTCATTATACTCTAGAACTAGGGTCACCTCAGATTTCTTCATTATCGGTTTCTGCAATTCCTTCAGAGTGGGTTTCAAATTCAAGTGCCTTCGATCAAATTGAGGTTGTCATGCCTCAAATTTCTGGGAATATTGAGATTATTTCCATCACTCCTGAGTTGCCGACTTCTGGCGATTCTGTTTCCGTGGAAGTTAGGATTTCTAATTCAGGAAACGACCCAATTGAAACGGGAAGAATAAGATTGATTTCATCTGCCTCAGGTATCGTTTTGGAAGATGTATCTACCTCAGCCGTACTATCTTCGTCTGAGTCAATTAAGATATTAACAATCCAATCCTGGCCTGACGGAAATCCAGTTGATTTACGTGCTGAATGGATTTCAGGAGAAGTGGTTTCCGAGTTCGAAATTTCAGTTATTTCTAATATCGTAGTAAGTAGTTCAGATTCTGAAATTCCTTGGTTGGTATTAACTATTGGAGGTTGCACCGGGATACTTGTAGCAATTGCTATGAGATCTGCACTCAGTGGGCGTGAAAAACCTGTTAAAACAGCAAGGAAAGACAAATCTAAATCGGCTAAGAAAGTAGTAGAAGAAACCGAAAAAAGAGAAGTGAATTGCCCTGAATGTGATCGTGCATTATTGATCCCTCGTTCATATTCTGGTAGGGCTCGTTGTGCGCCTCCTTGTTCTACTGAGTTTCCAGTATCTCCTGAATATGAAGATGAGCAACAGTCGATAGAAAAGGAATCTATTTCGGAGAAGGTTCCCGAAGAAGACAACAAATCCACAATCGAATCATTAGTTGCTGTAAGTAATGATGATCTTCTCGATTGCCCTCGATGCGGTCAAGCTTTGAAAGTCCCGCTTTCTAAACGGCCTGCGACTGCCCGTTGTCCAGCATGTAGAGCAGAATTTGAAGCATTGGAGGGAGAATGATGAACCCCCTCACCGAATTCGAAGAAATGTATATCAAGAGCATTTTTGAGGTTCATGACCATTCTCCAGACGCTATTGTTAGAACATCACAATTGGCAGAAATAATGGGTATTAGTTCTGCTTCAGTTACTGAAATGATTCAGAGATTAGCAGAGCGAGATTATGTGACTTATATCCCCTACAAAGGATGTCGTTTAACCCCAACTGGATTCC
>DASCRU010000192.1:0-9014 GCA_034400015.1 Candidatus Thalassarchaeaceae archaeon
GTTGAATCGGAATCGGAATGCCCAAGCCATGTTCTCCTATATTTCGAAGCCTCATTACCTAATGGGTCATTTATTGAGCTGTGTAAATTGACTCGAATTAATCTCTCACCATTTGATTCAACCATTGGAGATATCCATGCCTCATGTTGTGCGCAAACATCACACCAAACAGCCGTTGCCTGTTCAAACATTACCGAACCCCCACCCCTAATTTCAACAGTGGATTCTCCAGTAACAACCCCCATAGAAACAGACAGAATCAGGAAGACAACCATTATCGATAATCCTCGCATATTTACTTCAAGTAACACTACCGTTTCAAATCGACGTTTATGTGATTTGGAATCATTTGGAAACTCAATAAATCGATAAATTTCCAAATTTCTATCCGTCAGCCTTGAAACATATCGCTACTCGCCTCAATCATGAGCAACCGCTGGTACTCCGAACATAGGAGCGATCCATGGCGTAGAAAGGCTCGACAAGAAGGATACAGAGCAAGATCTGCATTCAAACTTAAAGAAATTCAAGAAAAATTCACACCAATTAGGAATGGCGACGCGGTATTGGATGTTGGTTGTGCGCCAGGTGGATGGAGTCAGGTTGCATGTGAATTGGTTGGCAACGAAGGAATTGTAGTTGGTGTAGATTTACAGACAACCTCGCCTATCGAGGGGGCTCATTTCATTGTAGGGGATATTCAAGATGATCTCATTCAAAATTCTACTAGAGAAGCATTTGAAGGACGAGTGATTAATACTGTAATATCAGATATCTCGCCCGAAATAAGTGGCCGATATGATATTGATCAAGCCATTTCAATCGACTTAGTTACAATGGTTTGCGACTTCTCCCTTCCTTTGCTTAACCCTGGAGGGGCATTTATCACCAAAATTTTCCAAGGTCCAGGATTGGATGCATTGGTTAAAGCTCTAAAGAGGCGATTTTCAAAAGTTCATCGATTCTCTCCAATTTCCTCTAGAAATGCTTCTTCGGAGATTTATCTTGTTTGTAAGAATCTCAAACCACATCACGGAGGGCTTATTCAAACAGTAGGGGACGAAATTGAAGATTCGCTAGCGAGAGATGGAATTGTAGATCTTTCCAATGATGAGGACGATATAGTTGCAAAAACAGGTTTTTCTGTCCATCGTAGAGATTGAAACATGAAATCTATGGTCAATTCTAAAAGAGAAGGTGATTACGCCGGGTTGCTGAGGAGTCGATTAATTGAGTCACGCCACTACTTGTACATCATCTGGTATCCCTTTAGAGGATAAGCGCAGTACGTCATTCCCGTGCCCTGGTACGGATGAAGAAGGAAATCCATGCAAAGGTATGATTGGCCGAAGCGAGATGTGTCGCAATCAAGGTGTACGATATATCTGCCCAGAATGCCGGTTCCAAGGGCCATGAGGTGATTCCATGGGTGAAGTTATTGTGAAGTACAAGGTAATGCTCGATTCAGAATCTATGGGGCGAATTGATGAAGTCTGTAATCAGATAGAAGGTGTCTCCGACGATATTGGAGCAATACAAGTTGTTGAGAAAAAACCTCTAGCATTCGGTTTGATGTTTATCGAAGTAACTGCTATTATCCAAGACGGTGAAGAAATGAAAAATCCTCTTGGAAAATTCGAAGATGAAATAAAATCCTTTGAAGGAGTCACAGAAATCGAGACTCTAGAAATGGGTAGGCTTTGATCGCACTAATATTGTGATGACGGCGACTTCATGAATTCCCGCATCAACACAGTTGCATATGTCCCTGGTGGCAAGGTAAATCTAAATCTTAGACACGCTCCTTCAGGATGCCACGTTTCACCTAATCTCGGCCCACTACTCCATCTTGAGTCAAGAGATTCTTCATCTAATATTGGTGCTTCTTCAATACTAAATTCATCGAAAATTGATGCATAAGGTCGGCGAGTTCCATTGGTAGTCAGTCGTGGAATTTGATGTACTTCCCAATCAATTTCATCCAATGCCAATTCACTGAAAACCTTAGATTCTATTTCACCCGGTTTACCAACTGACATTGTGCCAGTAGTACCAGGAAGCGGGCCAGTGACTGAAAGACGACGGAAACGACAATTACGAATACACCGCTCTAGGTTTGTTTCATCAACTAAGGCAGACTTACCAGCATCAATCTTACCTTCTGAAGACATTGGGGCGACCACATCTCCAATCATTGGTTCAGCAAGTGGCAATCCTAACTCAAGACGAGCACCTAGAACATGATTGAACGCCATTGATTGAAGAGAATGTATCATCATCAATTGCAGATTTCTAGGCATGGTACTGAACGATTTCACATGATTTTCAGGTGAATCAATGTACGATTCCAACATTGATCTCTCATATCCTAGATGTTTGGGAATTATCTCTAAGCAAGCCTGAGCATCTCCAGTTTCCCTCCACATTTTCCTGAATTCAAAGGTCTCAGAATCTTCGAAAAGTCCTTGCATACCAAGGTATGTTGAGACTGCCGATTCAAAGTCATCATGTAGGACGAATCTTCCCACTGCAGGTGTAACGGGACGAAGGGAACCGAATCTTTGTGGCCCGACCCAATTAGGGAAAATACCTCTCCCCAACGACTCTTCCATCACGTCCCTAATAGACAGGGCTCTAGACATAGCCTCCTTCGCATCCAATGGTTCACCATCATCACCTACACATCCCCTGATTACAATGGTAAAACGATTAGCTGAATGTGCACCCATAGCAACTTTTTGATGAGTCCTACCTAGAATCTCAATCTCTACATCTGAAATCTCAACTGACTCTACACGATTAACTGGGGCATCAACTACCATCAATTGGGTTGTAATTGCCTTCTTATCTTTGGTCCCAGAAAACCAAATTCGATTTCGATTGATCTTTAATGCACTAGTAAAACGTCGGATAAAGCGATTAGTTTCCCAATCTCGTAGTGTTACCTTCACTAGAGTAAATCGGCCTTTCGGATCTAATGCTGGAATCCTTCCAACTTCCTCGACCCTAAAATCCTCAGCTCTCATCTTGAGTACTCCATATGTACCCTGAATAGATGTAGCATAACGACTTAAGCCAACTGATTTATCCACCTCAATTGGACTAGACACGCCCTCACCGGACCCAGTCAGAGAGATTGTGAAGAGAAATCCTTCGATGCTTCCTTAACAACGGATTTTAGAATCTTTACAGGATCCTTGCCCTTGTTTGCACGAATGTAAATCTCAGGGTCATCAAGATCTGGGTGACCACTGAAATAATTGCAGTACTCAATGTCCTTATGCGCATTAAGACGGCTTCTGAAAAGATGTAATGTTGTATGATCTTCGTCACTAATACGGATTCGTAATTCCGTACCTTCATTCAATAGCACTTTCATCGCCATATGCTTCGCGAGTAAGGTGCCCTTTTTGAGGGCTTCCACCCGGACAAACCGAAATTATTCTCAAGATACGCATTCTTAGTATAGAACAGCCGTTGAGATTATCCCCTGTTTACGCCCCCAATGAGTCATGTCCCGTACGGATGACCCCTGGGACACTACCCTAACAAACGTACTAGAACGGGCATCTTTACCTATCCTAGTACTTGCATTGTTGATGACTGGAATATTTGCAATCGGATTTAGTGACCCACCTTCATTCAATACTGACCTCACCACATTCATGCCTGAAAGTGATGATGATGTCATTATCGATTCAGTGGATCAACAACTATACGAAACGGGAGTTCCGTTCTATGTTCATGTTACTTCTCAGAATGGAGGGAATTCCCTAGAATGGTCCTCAATTCTTGAACAAGCATCTATTCTTTCAAAAATGGAAGAAGAATCTACCTTACGTTCTAATCTAATCCTCTCCAATATTTCTGCACCAGGAATTCTGCAATTGGCATTGGATGAAATTGGTAGCGGAACGAATCTATCCGATTATGACGGTTGGGCATCATACCTCAATGAAACAGTAGACGAAGGCACCACCTGTGCTGATGGAGCAGATGAAGATCTTCGAAATGCAGCATCACTGGGAAGAATGGCCCTTGTACACAGAGATTTAGATTATGACCCCGTGTGTACATGGTTAGAAAACAGAAGCCTAAATCATGATCCGGTACCATCTGCAAATAGTACACTATGGATTCTTGAAGTGAAAAACCAACCAGATACAACGTCACAAGTTATGGCTGAAGTTCAACTTCGAAACTTCTTCAATGATGCAACAGACATTGGGGGACTTGAATACCAAACACTGTCCGACGGGCTGATTAGCGACGAATTAAATCGTGAATCACTTAGCCAATTGGTAGTCCTATTAGGGATTTCAATCATGTTGGTTGTGATTATTCTAGCTGCTGCATTCCGTTCAATTAGATTTGTAGGGTTCCCTCTTGCAGCACTAACAGCATCTCTTATCTGGACATATGGACTACTAGATGTATTTGAAATGGAATTTACCATACTTACGATTGCAGTTGCACCAGTTGTACTTGGATTAGGGATCGATTACTCGATTCACTTACAGAGAACATACGAAAGAAACAGAGCTAATGGATTAGAACCTGCAGAAGCATGGGTTGCATCATTCACCGAACTTCGAATTGCCCTTACTTTGGCTGTTTTTACTACAGTCTGTGCATTCATTGCAAACATTGCATCTCCTCTCCCCCCAGTTCAAGAATTTGGACTAGCATTAGCAGTAGGAGTTACCTCTGCATTCCTCTCTTCCACTGTAGTTGTAGGTGCATTACATGTAGTGGTTGCCAGATGGAACGAAGCTCCTGTTCAAGAATCAACCAGAAGAAGATTATTTGAAGGAAATGCAAAGGGAATTACTGAGCTTCAAAAGAAAACGGCGGCTCAAGTAATCGTTGCAGTCCTATTGATTACAATCGGTTCTATTGGCTACTCTTCAATTAAACTTGAAACTCAATTCGACCTCACAGATTTTCTATCTAGTGATATGGATTCTATGCAATCAAGAACTGCAATGTATGAATCATATGAATCATCAACATGGAAAGAAGTTAGTATTCTACTCGTGAATGAAAGTGGATCGGGCGCAATACCAGACAATACTCAATTCCTGAATGGTCTTTGGATTTTGGATTTACAAATCCAATCAACTAGGGGAGTAGTACTACCGACTTCCTTTTTCGTAGATGCTAATCCCTCATATGATGGACCATACCCGATTGTTAGAGATGCAGTCCAATCGGATTCAGCGTTTGGAGAATCACATAATTTGACTATCTATGAAGGTAGATTAACTGGCACTGCGAATTATAAAACTGGGGATTTCGCAAACGCACTATTTGATCTCTCCACAAATACTTCTTCATCATCATCTTTCCGCGGACTTAGTTATGAAGAACGTGTTGGTAGATCAATTGTTTTCACTGAAAGTAATGAGATTGCAGCCTCCAAGATTCGGATTGATGTTGAAGCAGAGTCTAGTACAGAAAGTAGAGAAATAATTCGAGACATGTCCAATGTAGTAGAAAGAAACGATATCAAGAACAATATCGATGCACAGATTATTCTAACGGGTTATCTTGTGAAATTGGAATATGTACTAGACTCATTGAGTACATCACAAATTAGTTCCACTATCATCAGTCTCTGTGTTTCTTTCCTTGTTTTACTATTATTGACTAGACGTATTGCTCCATCGTTTATCGTCATCGTGCCAGTTACTCTTGCTGCTGTTTGGGTAGTGGGTTCAATGGCGGTATTGGGAATTCATTGGAATGTACTGACCGTCATGGTCACAGCACTAACAATAGGATTAGGGATCGACTATACAATACATATGTGGAGGAGATATGAGTCACTCATCGAAAAGGATGTACCTCCATGGGAAGCCCTTCGAAGAACAAATGCAACAACTGGGGCAGCGTTATGCCTGAGTGCAATGACTACTGCAATCGGATTCTTAGTCCTCTGGTTTTCACCAATGCCAGTGGTTCGAGACTTTGGAATAGTCACTGCTTTGACGGTGATTTTCTCACTTGCCATGGCACTAGGACTACTGCCTCTTTTGTTGGTATATCAGGCACAATCTAAGATTGAAGGAGACGAACTACAAAAATGAAGAGATATCTATTCTCTGCTCCCTTCCTACCAACAATAATGCCATCCAAAGAGTCATTGGCATACAAGAACGTCTCTTCCTTTGAGCTCTACGCTGAATTTCTCTGACTTCCAATCCCGAAGCATTAGAAATATGCGCACGAATTTTCTGAATCTTTTCAAGCATAGGGTCAACAGAACGATTTTCATCATTCAATACATCAATTTCTGGAATTACATTAGGTATTTTTTCCTTTAAATGAGAAACATTAGATTCGGGTTCGGGAATTTTATTCATCATTTCCGTAGAAGACACATAATCGACGCCATCAATCATTCTTCGAAGTATTGGAGTCCATCCTATAGGAACTGAAATCTCCGCAAAATCATCAATAGGGCGAACTAAGTCTCCCTCCAAGCATAGCCAACCTGTTCGAACTAATGATTCAAGTAATCGTAGAGCATCCAAAGAGTCAGCCCATTGGAAATCGAGACTCCAGACTCTAGTTAGCATCTCAGGAGTAACTCCAGTATCTGGAAGTTCATGAAAAGAAATAGAAAGTAATCGACGGATCTCTTCCCCCACATGTTCCGACATAACATGGACTAAACATCGGCAGAACTTCAATTCCCCCCTGACAACGAGGGGCATGAGTGAGTCGGTGGACGACGTGAAGACAAAACGAAAATTGACTCGAAAGCAGGGATTTATTCTTTTATTCTCGGCAATATTAGTCACCATCAGTTTGCTTCTATTCTCAATTATTGGACCCTATTTTGTTAGAGTAGACCCCATACCTACAGAGGGATATTTGGTAGAAAAGATAGATGGAGAAATAGGCCAAACAACCTGTATGCAATGGGTAGATAGTGAACACCTAATCGTATGCGATGTAGGTCTGGGTGCACTCGTAATGCATAAAATAGAGTCAGGCAAGTTGGTAGAAAACAGAATATTGAAAGACGAATTAAACAATCCTCACGGAATCCACATTGATGGGAATATTCTATTTATCTCAGAAAGTGGGAAATTAACCCGTAGTGAAATAATTGGAAATGTGGCAAGTGATTGGGAAATTGTAAACACAACGGTTCTTGTAGAGGGGATCCCATCTGGAAATCATCAAACTAACTCCATTCATGAAGGACCAGATGGGATGTTAATATGGCATTCAGGAAGCACATGCAATGTTTGTGAAGAAAATGATTACAGAAATGCAGCACTATTGTTGGTAGACCCTGAAAATGGAAACCACAGTGTGATTGCATCTGGTGTTAGAAATTCATTTGATGGAACATGGATTCCAGATGTAGGTTATGTTTTCACAGATAATGGAAGAGATTGGGATGGCGACGATTACCCATATGAAGAATTGAATCTCCTTGAAATCGGACAAGATTATGGATGGCCACTTGATAGCCCAGAATCCCCTATCCCAAACGGAACAATAGGGCCAATCGGTACCTTTGACCCTCATAGTTCTGCTAACTCAATAGCTCTGAGACATGAAAACTCAACACTACCAGGAGGAAATCATTCAATCTTCGTTTCAGTATTTGGATCATGGAATTCAATCACTCCAACAGGTGGAGAAATTGTCAGGGTAGATTTGATTGAAGATTCTGAAAGTTCTCAAGGATGGAGAACTGAAAATACAGTAATTGTAGGTGATGTATTTGGGGCTCTCGCTATTGGATTTCATCCGAATGGTGATTTGTATTTTTCCAATCATGTAACTGGAAATCTTCACGTAATTAGAAATTTGTAAGGGGCCTTATTCATATCCCGTCGACGCGTCACCTCCCCCAATGTCGAGGGACTACATCGCCAGAGACCCCCGCACGGGCAAGCGAATTAGTCTTGGAAAAAAACGTAGTTCGATGATTAAAGCAGCATTCCGTGCCCCTCAAGGCCCATGGAATTCATTGCTACCTGAGCAAATCAGAGATCTGCTAGAAAAGAGAGTCTCGTCTATAGAAGTTAGATGGTTGGACAAACGTGTTCTTCTTGATCGACTTGATGCCATTCGAGCTATCACTGCCCTACCAAGAACAGAAGATGAATTCATCCATAAAACCATCATTGAGGGGCTTTGCTCTCGTTCAACTCAAGAAAGACTTGCATCACTTGATGTATTTCTTGTCGGTTCGTTACGTGATGCTGATGAGATGATGGAAATGTTGGATGTGATGATTGATGACCCCGAACCATCAGTCCAGAAAAAAGCAAGAGAAGTTCTTGTTACGTGCGCACCCATATTCCCATCTGCTTTAGAAGAAACAATCCGACGACTGCTTCGATCTGAAAAATCAAAGATTAGAAATGATGCTTTCAATGCGCTCAATCAGGCAGCTAGACAATGGCCTGAAGTGGGGGTTCTACATCTAGATGAATTGATCCGCGAAGAAGATGTA
Source organism: Candidatus Thalassarchaeaceae archaeon (assembly GCA_034400015.1). GTDB lineage: Archaea > Thermoplasmatota > Poseidoniia > Poseidoniales > Thalassarchaeaceae > MGIIb-N2. The sequence continues at coordinate 8,483 of DASCRU010000192.1, forward strand.
GACTTGAGACGACGCGGAGCTCGCGTATTACGGTCAATTGCGCAGAGAGCTGGAGGTGCTGGGTGGGACTTGATAGGCTGGTCTCTAGATGATGAGGACTCAGAAGTCAGAAAAATTGCCAGTCGAACACTACCGGGCCTTGTTGAATCTGCACCGAGAATTGCTCAAATCATGATTGAAGAAACTCTTTTTGATCCGGATGATGAAGTGAGAAATAATTCATTGAAGGCACTCGCGAAGATGGAGAAGGATGATTCTAGAACAAGAACGCTAATTCTCGATGGAGCAAAACATAACGATTCAAGAATTAGACTATCTTGTGTCAAGATGTTACCAATTATCATGAGTGGAAATGACCTAAGACAAACGGCATTAGAACTAATTTCTAATGAAACCGATGAAATGATTTTGGAACGATTGAATACAATGTCAGTAGACATTTCGATGGAAGGAACAGAAGATGAGAAGAACCGATTCCTTGCACCATTGCCTAAAGTCGAAGAAGAGGAGGAACCGCAGATTATTCCTACAT
>DASCRU010000193.1:0-3771 GCA_034400015.1 Candidatus Thalassarchaeaceae archaeon
CCTCGTAGTTTGAGTAGAGAGGCCGAAATAGAAGTTGAAAACCCCGATCAACTTTCACAATTTATTGATGAACAAGAGCGTTTACGTTCAACATTGGTTGAGAACATAGTCAATTTGAATCTCCAAGCAATTATTGTTAGTGGAGAGGTAGATCGCGATATTCTTCATCACTTGGTGGACGAGGGAATTTTCGTAGCGGGGGAATTAGATGAATCAGAATTAAGGAACCTTGCGTCTGCAACAGGTTCTACCATTGCATCAAGCAGTCATCATTTAGAAAATTCAGATATTGGATTTGCCAAGGAAATTAGATGTTTAAGGAAGACAGCTACAGATCGAGTTGAAGATGAAATCACCATCATTGGAGGAGGGGAATCCCAAGTAGCCACCATTGTAGTTGGTGGTGTTGAAGGAACTGCTGGAGAAGAAGTTATTCGGGGATTATACGATGCAATTCGAAGTACAACTCTAGTAGTGAATTCGGGACGTATTGTTCCAGGCGGAGGTTCGGTATATGCGACTCTTTCCTTGGAAATTAGAAGCGCATCTGAAGAACGTGCAGATCGTGCCCGCTTAGCAATGGAAGCATTCGCTCGAGCATTGGATGTAGTTCCTGCAACTCTTGTGGAAAATGCTGGGGGGGATGTTTTGGATACTATCTTAGAATTGCGAGCATCTTCAGATGGGATTGAACCATGGGGAATAAATGAAGGAGGAAGAGTTGAAATTTTGGATCCATCAATTATCCACCCAACTGATACAATTCTTCATGGAATTATAGGGGCAACTGAGGCTGCGTGTAGCCTTCTTCGTATTGATCAATTGATTTCATCTAGAGGCGATTGAGTTCCGAATCTTCATGGTCTTGAAACCCAACCGATGGAGGGGGAGTATCGTGATGGACGAGTCTCCTCGGGCATTGATTAGCGTATATGATAAGACAGGTGTTGTGGATTTCGCCCGAAAATTAAGCGATTGGGGTTGGACTTTAATTTCAACCGGGGGAACAGGGCTTCTTCTCAAAGAGAATGGTTTGAACGTAATAGATGCATCAGACGTCACTGGACATCCAGAAGTCTTCGACGGCCGAGTGAAAACGTTACACCCGGCAATTCATGCAGGTATCTTGGCTAGGGGAGATCACCCAAATGATCTCTCCACTTTATCGGAGTTAGGATATGGACGAATCGATTTAGTATGTGTGAATCTTTATCCATTCGAATCTGTGGCTTCTCAAGAGCCGCATGTCGAAGAAGATTTACTTCTAGAGATGATCGATATTGGCGGCCCGACATTATTGAGAGCCGCTGCGAAGAGCCACCGCGATGTCATTGTAGTTCCCGAAAAGAAGTATTATTCAGAAGTTCTTGAAACGTTATCAAAATCCGAAGGAAACCCATCGAAAGCCCCGCTTTCACTACGTCAAAAAATGGCCATCTCTGCCTTTGAAAGAACAGCTAGTTACGACGTAATGGTCGCATCTACTCTATCAGAAAGACTCGATGTAGAGATAGATACTCCCGCAGGTATTCCAGCACATCTCTTAATTTCTGGAAGTCGTTCTAATTCCCTTCGATATGGCGAAAACCCGCATCAATCAGCGGGATGGTATCAATCATCAGTTCAATTTCCATCGGGACTTGCAGCAGCTAAACAACATGGGGGAAAGGACCTATCTTTCAACAATTATCTTGATTTGGATGCAGCCCTTCGCTTTGCCCGTTCATTAATTGGTCCACATTGGCCATCTTCCCACCATGCTTGTGTAATTATCAAGCATACCAACGCCTGTGGAGTGGCACTTTCTTCGAACCAAGTCAGTGCATGGGAAGACGCCCTAGCATCTGATTCAGAATCTGCATTTGGATGCGTTATTGCATTTACTACTCCTGTCACTGTTTCTACAGCAGAAGCAATTGGAGATCATTTTGTTGAATGTATTATTGCACCAGGTTTTGAGAAAGAAGCACTTGATCTATTATCGGTTAAGAAAAATCGTAGAATGTTGACATTGGATCCATTCCTTCCATTATCTGATGAAATTCGTTATCGTCAGGTCGATGGAGTATGGTTAGCTCAAGTTGAGGGGGTCCCATCAGTAGATTGGAACAATGTCCGTTGTGTAACTGATAATTCAACTATTAAATTAGAATTAGCTCGTTTTGGTGTTGCTGTTTGCGCACAAGTGAAATCAAATTGTGTAGTATTGGTTAATCAGACAACTACAGGATTTGCAACCGTAGGTATTGGGCCTGGGCAAACTAGTAGAGTGGAAGCAGTGAGGATTGCAGCTAGAAGGGCCGAAAATCGAGCTAAAGGTTCTATGATGATTTCAGATGCCTTTTTCCCTTTCCGTGATGGAATTGATACTGCAAATGAGATTGGTGTGACATCTGTTGTTCAACCAGGGGGCTCTATTCGCGATCAAGAGTCAATTGATGCTGCCAATGAGCACGGTATTGCTATGCTTTTTACAGGAGTAAGATTGTTCAGGCACTAAGAAGGCATCATCATGAATTGGAAACAGATTATTTCATCTAGCGCTGCTACAGGGGCGTTATTGGCAACATTGGTGGCCATTCTCATGGTGAAGATTGGACTAGAACCCCCCACCTTTGGAAGTGCCTTAGCGATATTTATCGGAATGGTGTTGATATCTGCATGGGCAGTAAAAAAAATAGCACTAACAAATGGTTGGTGCACCCCTTCTCTAAAGCAATTAATCCCAGTCTCATTTCTAACATTTATCATACCATTATTGGGTTCATCATTCGGAGCACCAAATAGTGATTTAGACACACTATTTATCATAATCCTTCTCGGCACTATAGGTGGTATTTTCTGGAGTATCCCGTTTGCTCTATGGGCGTTTTTCAGAGGCTCAGATCCACAAGAAAAAACAGTTGACACCACAAATCAGCCAATTCATCAAGTAATTCAGAATGTGACATACAACATCAACGATAGTGTTGTCACTGGAGACATCTCTCCAATAGCAAATCAAGATGATGAAAACGAATAACTAATCAGTTTGTTCTGGTTTTTACCCATTGAAGTATGTAGAAGATTCCAATCAAACCTACAACCAATATTGTGATTGCACCAGCCCCATATTCATCAGCTCCAGTCCAAGTAGATGGTTGAAGCAATTCGCCATTTTCTCCTTTGGAAGAAACAACCCACACGAAATATGCTGAAACACTAGCCATTCCTGCAATCATTCCAGCAATAAGGAATTTTACATGTGAAGGAAGTGTTTTCCCTGTTGCATAGTATTCGAACAAAACTACCCCAAAGAAGCGATTTGTGAGAGTCCAACGAAACAATTTTTCATTGGACATGGAGAAAAGAAATGCAGCTGGAACGGCCCAAGAAACTGATGGCCATCCTGGAATCCAGATCCCAATAATTGCGAAGACAAGAAACAAGGAACCTAAAGCAACATAGATCCTACTCTTCATCTTACTACTCGCTATTGAGTAACGTTCAACAATTTCATCAATTGTATGAATCCGTTCCAATTCCACCCCCCCTTTTGCTGCCCCCACATTTTCTAGTAATAATCGTGCCCCCTACAGATTCCAATTTGTGAATATGCTCAAGCGTCCACCCCTCTTCCATTAGTCATGCCCCTTCGAGTTGGCACCCCCTCTGAACCATTGAGATTAGCAGTGCTAATTTCAGGCGGGGGCTCTGGAATGGAGGCATTACTTCATCATGTCGAAGACTCGAAAACATCTTGTCATATTACCACTCTAGTGCTTAGTGACC
>DASCRU010000194.1:0-4490 GCA_034400015.1 Candidatus Thalassarchaeaceae archaeon
CAATTTCTATAGCTTCAATTCTTCTAATTTTGATTTTCTTATCAGGTATTATTGGAGGTAGCATATTATTGTTGAAAAACAACCAAATTGAGGAATTAAGATCAACATTCAACCCATCGAATCCAATGAGACAGGACACACCAATTTCCCCCCCGTTAACCACTTCTTTCAATCAAGAAAATTTCGAAGATGAAAATAATTGATGAATCATGAATTAATTTTTTGCCAATCCAATCCATTCACCAATCATTGAATTCCATACAGCTCACATATGGTTGATTATTGCATTACCAAATTCAGAACATTTGAGCAATGTCGCATCATCCATTAGTCGTTCAAAATCGTATGTTACAGTCTTTGCTGAAATTGCACCTTCCATTCCTTTAACGATCAAATCAGCAGCTTCTGTCCACCCCATATGCCGCAACATCATTTCGGCACTGAGAATTAAACTTCCAGGGTTTACCTTATCTTGACCAGTATATTTTGGAGCAGTCCCATGAGTTGCTTCAAAGATTGAAATTCCAGTATCGTAGTTGATATTTGCACCTGGAGCAATTCCAATTCCTCCCACTTGAGCTGCGAGTGCATCAGATATGTAATCTCCATTGAGATTCATTGTAGTCAATACACCATATTCTCTAGGTCGAGTCAACACTTGTTGAAGCATTGCATCTGCAATGACATCTTTGATGGTAATTTTCGTACCAGTTTTTGGATTGATGAGAGTACACCATGGCCCCCCGTCTAACAACTCTGCCCCAAATTCATCCTGTGCGAGTTGATATCCCCAATCCCTAAACCCACCTTCTGTAAATTTCATGATGTTGCCTTTGTGAACAAGAGTTACACTATCTTTGTCATTATCGATTGCATATTGAATAGCAGCTCGAACAATACGTCCAGTTCCTTCACTAGAAATCGGTTTGATTCCAATTCCACTAGTATTTGGGAAACGAATTTTTGTCACTCCCATTTCATTTTGAAGAAAATCAATAACTTTGGCAACTTCATCTGATCCAGCCTCCCATTCAATCCCAGCATAGACATCTTCACTATTTTCCCGAAAAATAATCATGTCTACTGCACCAGGATCGCGGACTGGACTAGGAGTTCCAGCATACCATCTAACTGGACGAACACAAGCAAAAAGATCGAGCTTCTGTCGAAGGGCTACATTGAGACTTCGAATCCCTCCACCCACTGGAGTTGTCAATGGGCCTTTGATTGATACAAGTCCATTTTTCATAGCATTTAGAGTAGATTCTGGCAACCACTCTCCAGTTGCATTGAACGCTTTCTCTCCAGCCAAAACTTCACTCCAAGAAATCTCTCTTTCTCCATCGTATGCTTTCTCAACACTAGCATCGACTACCCTGATCATTACAGGAGTAATATCAATCCCAATACCATCTCCTTCAATGAAATGTATGGTTGGATTATTTGGTACATTTAAGACGCCATTTTCCATTGTAATGCTGGTACCTGCCATAGGAATCATACCGGAGGACAGACACTTCATTCATCAATGAACCGCCCAACTTCTAAGCGTGATGACTAGGTGAGTTGACCATGAAGGGGGATGTTAGTTGGACAGCCGCCAATGGCTATGTTGGAACAACTTCAGGCGGAAAGAAGTTCGAAATTTATGGAGAAAACTCCCCCAGTCCAATGGAAATGGTACTCCACGCTCATGCTGCATGCTCACTTATTGATGTGAAGGACGGCCTCAAACATAGAATCGAAAATGTCGATTATTTGACTATAGAAATCGACTCTGAAAGAGCAAACGAATCACCCAAAGTCTTCACATCAGTAGTAATGAAGTATATCGTCAAAGGAAATGTCCCAGAGAAACTAGTTTCTCGATTGATTGAATCTAGTCATGAGAAATTCTGTAGTGTTGGAAATATGATAACTAGATCAGGGGCAACCCTCGATTGGTCGTTGGAAATGTTGTGATTAAATACCTAAAGCAGAAATTACCTCATCAAAAAATGCCGGAATTTCAATTTTTATCGGCTCTTCTCCTTGCATCCAAGCACCGGTTGCAAAACCATTTCCAAGTCCAATACTTCTCATCCACGAATACACCTCCTTCCAACCTCTTTTGGTCATCCCAACATCCAATGCCTTCCGCCCAATATATCTAGCACAGTCTTCTCCAATCCTTGGAAACCAATCTTCTAAATTTTCAACATAGGATTTGAGTTCAACAGAACCTTCACCTATACCTTGAGAAATCAATGGCAGCGATTCCATATACAACATTTCCAAACTTTCTCTGTCTTGAGAATCCATTTGGAATATTACAGTTAATCGAGTGAGCAACGAAAACCCATCTTCATTTAGAGCATCATCTTTCCAACCCAATTCCAAACCCAATGTATAGGGATGTTTCATTTTATCACCCGATTAAATCTTCAACCAATTCCAAATGCCTTTCAAATGATATATTCATTTCAATCCGTTTTTTAGCCAATAAACGCACTTCAGCAGGGTCGAGAATACCATCTACCCATACAGTCTGTAGAAGCATCACATACGTGGCTTCAGCCTTACCCACATCGTTCTGATTCGTTGGCCCAGGCTCGACCCCTTCTTCCTCTTCATCATCCACGAGATCCGAGAGCGCATCATATCCGTGACTTCCATTTTCTTCTGTTGAGCTTGCATTGACTCGAGATCCAATACCGAGTTCTTCAAACGGGTCTACATCATCGTGGGTTTCAGAATCTATTGAGGCACCCATTTCGAGCCCACTTTCCGAGGGGTTGAACTCATCATCATCGTCAATCATACTGAGTTGCATGTGGTGGAGGTTGTTCAATCCATCCCGCCCATGTGTGAAAATTTGATAATTACTAATCTCTAATTATCTCATGATTGATTCAAATCGATGTACGTTAATTCTAAATTATACATTTTGTGAAACATAGAGTACCCTTTAGTTTGTGGTTTTCTCAACGAACAATCCATTAACAATCATATACCCTCGATTGAGCCAACAAATTCCCACGCGAATAGATGTGCGGCACGAAGTCATTAGGTGAACAAAGGAGGGATGAGAATGCAGACTACCATGGATAATAGCAATGATGGAACAAGTGGCATGACTATCAAACGTAGATTCACTACAGTTGGGGACAATCCTTTTGATACCTTTGAATGGATTACTACAGATTTAGAGATTCGCAATATGGATGGAACAGTCGCTCATGATATGATTGGAGTTTGTTTTCCTAGTGGATTTGAAGGAGTACCTGGGACAGTTGCTGCACAAAAATATCTACGAAAAGCAGGCATTCCTGCAGCCATTAGACCGGTTCCAGAGGAAGGAGTCCCGACTTGGCTTCAACGCTCTGCACCAGATGAAGAAAAACTCCAGAAGATGGAAAAAAACCAACGATTTATTGCAGAAACTGATTTCAGGCAAATGTTCCGCCGATTAGCTGGAACATGGACATATTGGGGATGGAAGTATGGTTATTTTGCATCCGAAGAAGATGCCAGATCATATTATGATGAAATGTGCTTCTTGGTTGCAAGTCAACGTTCTGCACCCAATAGCCCTCAATGGTTTAACACAGGCCTTCATTGGGCATATGGGATTGAAGGAAACCCACAAGGACACATGTTTGTAGATCCAGATACGGGAATGATGAAACAATCCACTAATTCATATGAACACCCCCAACCTCATGCTTGTTTTATCCAGTCTGTAAGTGATTCACTCGTAGGAGGAAGTGAATCAATCATGGGCTTATGGGAAAGAGAGGCATTATTGTTTAAATTTGGTTCAGGCACAGGTTCTAATTTCAGTAATATTCGAGGTAAAGATGAACCACTTTCGGGCGGCGGCCGTTCTAGTGGTCTTCTTTCATTCCTAAAGATTGGAGATCGTGCAGCCGGTGCAATAAAATCAGGAGGTACAACTAGGCGTGCAGCTAAGATGGTGACATTAGATTTAGATCATCCAGATATTGAAGAATATATCAATTGGAAAGCGTCAGAAGAAGAAAAAGTATCTTCATTGATCATTGGAAGTCAATTGTTACAAAAGCACGCAACATCAATCATGTCTGCAATGTGGACGGATGAAGCAGAAACAGCATCATCTGATATGGATTCTAATCCTGAATTAAAGAAAGCCCTTGTTGATGCAGTTAAGGACGGTGTTCCGGAACCACATATCAAGAGAATAATGGATCTTGGTGACCAAGGATGGAGATCAGTTGATTTCCAAGTATTCGATTCTGATTGGCAAGGTGAAGGTTACATTACCGTATCAGGGCAAAACAGCAACAATTCAGTTCGAGTTCCAAATAATTTCATGGATGCTGTTGAAGCCGGTGACGCTTGGAATCTTTATTGGAGGACAGAATTGAATTCTGCTGAAGAAGAAGGACGAAAACCCGAACCTTGCAAAACCCTTCCAGCAAGAGATCTTTGGGATCAGATTGCATACACAGCATGGGCTTGCGCAGACC
>DASCRU010000195.1:0-4235 GCA_034400015.1 Candidatus Thalassarchaeaceae archaeon
AGTGCCTCTGTCGAGCTAGACCCGCATCAAGACCCCAGAAAACCTTCACAATACGAAGAGTACCTTGACTGACTGGTTCTGAAATATCACCGCCAGGCGGAGATACTGCTCCAATCACAGTAACAGACCCGTCTTCTCCATTCAATGTCTCAACACGGCCTGCACGCTCGTAGAATTCTGCTAAACGACTAGAGAGATATGCAGGGTAACCTTCCTCTCCCGGCATCTCTTCAAGACGACTTGAAATCTCACGCATTGCTTCAGCCCAACGGCTTGTAGAATCGGCCATTAGTGCCACATCATATCCTTGATCACGGAAATATTCTGCAATGGTAATTCCAGTATACACGGATGCTTCACGTGCAGCAACAGGCATATTGGATGTATTGGCAATCATCACAGTTCGATTCATCAATGGTTTTCCAGTGTTTGGATCAATAAGATGAGGGAACTCATCCAACACCTCAGTCATCTCATTACCACGCTCACCGCATCCAATATAGACAACAATCTGTGCATCAGAATACTTAGCAAGAGATTGTTGTGTGACTGTCTTACCTGAACCGAAAGGCCCTGGGATTCCTGCTGCTCCACCCTTAGCTAATGGGAAGAGGAAATCCAGAATCCTCATTCCTGTCACTAAAGGTGTATCTGGAGCATATTTCTGAATGAATGGGCGAGGATGACGTACTGGCCATTCCTGCATCATCTGAATCTCAGTTCCATCATCAAGAGTACAGACTGTTTCAGTGACATTAAATTCTCCGGATGTGATTGATTTAATCTTTCCAGAAGCCTTTGGTGGCACCATAATTTTGTGTGTAATTGTATCAGTTTCCTGAACTGTTCCAATTAACTGCCCACCTGAAACCTCGTCACCAACTGATGCAGTAGATTCGAACGTCCATTTCTTCTCAAGATCAAGTCCATCAGCATCAACTCCACGTGTGATGAACACACCCATGACTTCCTCAAGAGTCTGAAGAGGACGCTGAATTCCATCGTAAATCTGTGTAAGAAGACCTGGCCCCAATTGTACGGACAAGGTTTGCCCAGTACTGAATACTGGCTCACCCGGCCTGATTCCAGAGGTGTCCTCGTAAACTTGAATCACGGACTGTTCTCCATGAATTTCAATTACTTCCCCCATTAACTTCTCATGCCCTACTCGGACTACTTCGTACATTCTTGCATCAATACCTGTCGCTGTTACAACCGGTCCTGAAATTCGATAGATGACGCCTTCATTTTTACTCATTTCTTCACTTCCATTCTTTTTTTTTACTTCCATAAATCGACACCAAGTGCCTTCCTAATGGATTCCCGCAATGTGTTGTCTTCTTCGGTACCAATACCGAGGAACGTAGGCGTGATACTCAGGTTTACCCTGTCACGAACACGTTCTGGAAGACGACCAAGGTCGCGGGAATCTAAGACTACGATGCCGATTTCACGTTCGGACATCAATTCACGGCATGTGGCCGCAAGTTCATCAATATCTGTAGGATTGTAGAGATGTGTAATGCCTGCTAGTTGGAAACCAAGCGTGAACTCAGGACTTCCTACAACAGCTATCTCCATTCAAATTCCTCCTACAATGTCAAATGCGCTTCAATAATGCCTTCTGGCAAACCTGCCGCTTTACCGCGCACGAGTAAACGGAGGTTTTCCACCTCAAGCAGTTTCCTCTCAATGTAATATACAATAGGAACGCCCGAAATGGGGTTTAGATGTGAAAAACGGAGGAGAAGTTCACTCCGTTTATGGTGGAACAAATCCACAACTGGATCTAATGATGATCCAGAATTAACTTCCGACAATGCTGCTTCAAGGCCTTCATCATCAAAACTAGGAGTGCGGCGTAGTGCTGCTAACAGTTCGTCATTGTTTTGAGCACTCAACATTCCCTTTTCAGTAACCTTTGACAATCCGCTTCCAGGAACAAAAATTTGTGCTCTCTTCTCAGTAGACAATCCTTGACGCATTGCCCTCATTACATTCAAGATATCTCGATGAGCAATTTCCATTCGAAGATAACGCTTCAAACAAGAATGCGGTCCTCGGGCAGGAATTGCTTTCAGAGCTTGACGATAATAAGAACGGTCCAAAGCATCTTCATATTCAGCTAAACCAGATTCTGGAGGAACCTCGGAAAAAATTCGGCTACCAAGTCTCATCTTAGTAATGGAGGATGCCGCTTCGGCGAGGTTGGAGGATGAATCGATGATGGAAATCCATGCCGCGTTATGCGGATTTTCCGCAGGTAACGCACCTTCGCCTACTCTGGAACTGTCTGCTCCACTCTTGACGGCTCTAAGAACCGCCTTGGCCTTATTGAAATCAATTCTGAGTGCCCAAATATCTACTATGTCTGCAAGTTCACCATTACAAAATCGTTCTACCTCGTGAACTTCACGATCTAAATTATGACTCAATGCTGCCTCAACCAGTTCTGCACCACTAAGACGATGCCCATACAAATCCATGTCTGCACGGTAACCCGCATCTCCTATTGTGTTAGCAATACTATCTGGTTCTAATTTCAACAATTGTCGAATTCGAGTTCGGTCAAGTAATCGAGAACGTCGAGAACGAGCGCGTGCGGCTGCATTAGCCCAATTCGCTCGACCCAACCACATTGTAATCCCTCACTCACCAAATAATGTTCGATTAACATCGCCTAGAGAATCTACCCATATCTCTGCAAGACGATTATCAAACGTGTAATCCAATCTTATGCTATTATCTTCTGCAACGAGTATGAAGCCCCCTAGGGCCTGAATATCGTCACCTATAGTGAATCCACTAGCCTTCTGTTCTAATGCTGCCCTGTCGATAGATGCAGGGAGTAAGGTCATCTTTCCTGAACTCTCAGATTTTGCCTGTTTCAACATAGAATCCAATAATGCAGAACGCTTTGCCAACTTAGGGTTTCCTAGTTGGCTTCGAACCGCCTCAAAAGTGAGATCTATTTCTTCCCTACGTGCTATTAGGACATCCTTCTGGTTCATTTGCCTTGCACTAGCTACAGATTCTTTAGCAATTTGAGCTGCCTCCATTTCCGAACCAGATAAAGCCGAAGATGAATGCTCTTCGACTTTGCTCTGGGCTTCAGATGCAATGGTGGCTGCTTGAGCCTTAGCCTCAGTAATGATGGCCTTGGCCTCTTTAGCCGCTTCCGCTGCTATATCCTTAGCAAGTTGTTCTAAACTCATGGTACAATCCTCACAAACGTGAATTATTCATTTTCCCGAATGTTCACATCAAGAACATTGCTAGGAAACCGAACAAAACGATTGTCTCAGGTAGTGCCGTGAAGATTAGACCTGTGACGAACTTATCGCCATCTTCTGCAACCATTCCAACTGCAGCAGCTCCAATCTGTCCCTGGCTGAGGCCAGTGCCAACACCTGCTAGACCTAGGGCGATACCTGCACCAAGGGGCATACCCCAGGCGTATCCACCACTAGATGCAGCTGCGATAGCACCAGTCGCTGCAACCACGTCTGCCATGCCAATAAAGGCAAGCAGAACGATCATCATTCTCATTACGTTCTTCATCATCTTTGGGTTCATTTCTCATTCCTCCGTGTTTTGTATCCTGCGCGAACACGCGCTGGAATATGTCATTATTGCCCCGAATCGACCTCCACGAACCGGGACCGTCCCCCTAGGGGAGCAAAGGGCTTCCCTGAGGCGGTGTAGAATTGGCGCATCCATTCAACGAAATGGAGTCGGGCAGCATGGATATTGGGGCTAAATACACCCAAAACCCAAGCAAACATCTGAACAAGGAACCATCCTAAGAAGGCACCAAATGCAAGAACATAGCCAGTACCTCCTGCAGATAAACCGTCCACAATCATGGGGTAAAGCAAACCATTCCCTGCCTCTGCGATCTTAACGCCCACAATGCCAACGGCAAAAAGTCGTACGTATGAGAGAGTTGTTGGCAACATTCCAATTGCCTCTATCGGGCCAAGAAGAAGGGCAACCGGCAATGGAACATTTTCATGAGTTAGATGCACAATAATGAGTATTACACCAATACCAACAGAAATAGCACCACCCATTTGTAAATTCGAAAGAAGTGCCTCATAATCCGCTGAAGGATTGCCCTGTAGAATTAGATATGCATAGGAGAAGAAGAAACCGCCTCCAAGAACTAGCATCCAAGATACTTTGCCAAATAAAGCACCTGACCATCCATGCCCATGCTTGATTTCATCAATTGC
>DASCRU010000196.1:0-3016 GCA_034400015.1 Candidatus Thalassarchaeaceae archaeon
CACAGACTCCAACCATGATTCCAATGGGGGGGCATGGAGGCATGGCTATGGGAGTCCCCCCTACTACGAATGCGGTTCTTGCTTTGGTTTTGGGAATCATTGGATGGGTAGGGTGCGGAATTTGTACCTCATTGCCTGCTTTCTTCATAGCTCAATCAGCAATCAAGACTGCTTCGGCTTATCCGGGCCATCCTGATCAAAGTATGGCCAATGCTGCAAAATGGGTTGCACTGATTAACGTCATTGTTTACGTTTTGGTCATATTATTATATGTCGGGATTGGAGTATTAGCAGTAGCAAGTGGCGATGGGTTTTTCGTATGCGATAATGGTGAGATGATTCCTCAAGATTGGGTTGGAGACGGGGATAACGACTGCGGTGACTGGTCCGACGAATAATGATTGAATCCCAAGTATGATATCAACAACTCCCTAGCCTGAAGTATGTCCGACAATCGCGATGCGCGATATGCTCGGCACCTAATGCTCCCAGATTTCGGCCCAGAAGGTCAGAATGCATTGGAAGCATCCAAAGTGGCATGCATCGGAGCGGGAGGATTGGGGTCGTCCTCACTCCTATATCTTGCAGCAGCTGGAGTTGGAAAAATTCGAATCATTGATGATGACGAAGTGGAAATTAGCAATTTACAGAGACAAATAATCCATGGAACCAAGGAATTAGGACGGCGGAAAGTAGAATCCGCAGCTGAACGATTGAAGGATGTGAATCCATTGATTGAAATTGACCCCATTTTCGCTAGATTAAATGGGGAAAATGGACTAGATTTACTAAAAGGATTTGATATTGTAATCGATGGTACAGACAATATCCCTGCAAGATACCTACTAAACGACATTTGCGAGATTCTAGGAATACCCTGGATTCATGCAAGTGTTTTTCGATACGAAGGACAATTGACTGTATTCAATCTTGAAGGAAGTGCGAACTATCGAGATTTGTTTCCAAACCCACCTCCACCTGAGAGTATTCCCAGTTGTTCAGAAGCAGGAGTCCTAGGGGCACTACCGGGAATTCTGGGAACGATGCAAGCAATGGAAGCGATCAAAATTATTGCTGACGTTGGTTCACCCCTATCCGAACGTCTAATGATTCTAGATACAAGGACCATGGACTCTAAAATTCTCAATTATTCTAAGGACGAATCAAGAGTAAGAGCAACAAAACTAGACCGGCAGAACGAATACATTGACTCAGGCTGCGACGTACAGGAGGACTCAGATATGCAGTCAATGACCGTTCTCATTCTTCAAGAATTGATGAACAATGAAAATGGACCCTTTCTCCTAGATGTTCGACGCCCAAATGAAGAAGCAATTTGCAGTATCCCTGGAACCGATTTAAGAGTTGAGCATACTCAAATTCTACAACATCTAGATTCAATTCCAAAAGACAGGGGTGTCGTTGTGTATTGCCGCAGTGGTATTCGAAGTATGTCGGCAATAGCAGCCTTAGCCGCAAATGGTTGGGATTTTGAACAATTATGGAATCTAGATGGCGGTATTCATGCATGGTCTAGAGAAATCGACCCGACGATGCCAAGATACTAACAAAGTGGCAAATTTGACCCAACATAGATGCAAGGTTGAAGTCTAACTAGAGTAAATTTCGATTCATGCACTCTGTCCTGATAGCGGATGAGCAGGATGGGCGCAGGAGTCTTTTGGCTTCCAGTATCGAGAGACATGGCTTCGAAGTCACACGAATAAGTACTCTCCGTCAGTGTGAAGGAACTGCATTAGCAACGATGCCAGATGTTGTACTAGTGGATGGAACATGGACAACAGGTGATCCATTGAGTTCATGTTCCAGACTTACATCAGATCCAGAATTCGCTCTTAAGTCTCGAATCGTTCTACTATCAAAGCAGTCGGATGAAGATCATTTGATGGCGGCTGCACAAGCTGGAATATCTGAAGTGATCAAGAAACCCGTAGACATGTCTTTGTTAGTTGACCAATTAACCAAGCATGCGAACAAGGCATTTGTTCCACCTCCTGCAGAGATAAAGAAGGCAGGAAAAAACACAGGTGTTTTCGATATAAACGTTAACGCAGACGAACCAGGGTGGGCACTTCCTATTCTCAAAGAAGTACTCAATGATGCTACGATTGATGAAGAATTTGTGTTGAATGTTCTGGGAGATCTAGATTTAGATGGAGGAGATGTAGAACCTGAACGAGTCATGGCAATTCTACGAAGTGCTTTCGATCGACTCATTGTCGGTGCTGACCAGGACTTATCTGAGTCAGAAGATGAAGAAAGAGAAGTGAAGAGAGCAGAAGTCAGTAGCAAGATGATTGAGGCCATGGAAAATCGTGCAAAGGAACTCGAAGAAGAAATTGCTTTGTCCTTAGAACGCTTGATGGTCATGCCAGACAAAGTTGCAATAATTGCTGACGAGAAAGAAATGGAGAAAATTGACCCGAATGCATTGGAAATGACGCGACTAAGCCTAGAGGTAATTGCAGATCTATTATTCGAACTAAGTCTCCCAGGAAGAGTAGATGACACTACACTTCTGACCCAAGTACAAGATGCAGCCCAAATGGCAAGTGATGCCCTAGATGCTCTAGGAAATGATGGGAAATAGCCGAATCGTTTGAATGGCGTCTGCCGTTGGTAGATGTGGGGACCGGGTAATGCAAGGCGAACTAATCCCGATTCGAGGAGGCGAATGGAGGCCTAGAAGGCACCTTGATTTCCATCATCCAATCGACTCTGAAGAGGTTCGACAAGAATTGCTCCGCTTCGTAGCGGAAAGGCATGATGGGCACTTACGACTTGTAGAACATCTTTGGTCCGAATTATACCCCCAATCTATTCGATTAGATGGCGCTACCTTCCATGGTATGAGTGAAGAATTCCTACAACATTTGGAAGCGAACCTTGATTCTAGACGTTCTGAATCTACATTGCAACCTGTGATTGATTCAGAAGTAATTCCTAGGCGCCTAGGTCACCTACACCTAAATCGTCGAATGCAACGATTTCTAAT
>DASCRU010000197.1:0-6518 GCA_034400015.1 Candidatus Thalassarchaeaceae archaeon
GGAGGGTTTCCGATTAATGCTTCATCAACTGGTTTCAATGCGCCAACCATCCGACATCTCAAATCATGATTGGTCACTGGTTCATGTTTTCGAATGCGTACAGTATCGTCATGTGCGATTACAACAGTCAGATGTTCACCTAACTTTCTGGCTTGTTCCAAATAATGTAAATGTCCTGCGTGGAGTAGGTCAAATACTCCTACTGCCATCACTCTAACCATTATTCATCCCCCTAATCCTGATGCATCTAAAATATCCTTTCCACTTAGAAATGGGATGCCAAATTTCTCACCATATTTTCGAGCATCTTCTACTGGAAGGGCAGAATCTCCATCAGGTTGTAACATTTCTGCTCCAATGACTATTGGTGGAAGTCCTGCCATCCTAGCGACTGCAACCGCTAATTCAGTATGCCCTTGTCTGTTAGTTAGTCCTCCATTTGATTCTCTACAAACCGGAATGTGTCCAGGGGTTCTGAATTCAACGCCCAATGCTTTCATTCGTTCTTCATTGGCCATATTACCTGATTCCATTTCCATCCACAATTCTGAGAATCTACGGGTAGTTAGTGATCTATCTCTGTCTGTAATTCCAGTGAATGTATCTCTGTGATTTAGGCTGAGTGTAAATGCAGATCTCGCATCGTACTGGAGATCATTGGTGATTAAATGGTCGAGAATTGGATTTTCCTTTACCAGCATAGGGTTAGTATGGAGATCTTGTAGCCAAGGAAGTCCAAATCCTGAACCGACTTCATTGCCAATAGCAAGGAAAAGAAGTCCACCACAGTCCTTCCTCAATTGTCTGATTGCACTTGGATGTGCAGAACTAGCCGGGAACAGAAGATCGGTCTCCTGTTCTCTGAAATCTGAGTCGAAAACAAGAACTGGTTTGCCGTTAGAAAATGCCTCAAGGGCTTGCTCAACGCCGGCTGCCATGTCCTCCGGAGGGGGCACTCATACCCGTTATTTTCGGTCAGAAGTATCAATTCACTTTTTGCCGTCGCCAAAATAGTAATGCAAGGATAAAAATACATATTGTGGCGATAATCATGCCTACATGTTGGCTCAGATCAATGTCAATGCGTAAGTTAAGAGATGAATCAGGATCATAATATTGAACATTAATTCGATTTAATGTCCATTTATCCATTGTTGTAGTCTCTCCGTCGTTCCAAATTATTCGAATTTCTTCAATCTCCTCTTCAGATGGAATGCCCAATCGAATTTCAGAAACGGAACACCCACTAAATCCATCTCCAGCTAGTATGGCTTGGCGGACGACTTTGCCATTCGAGAATTCGATATCTACCATTGCTCCAATCGCATCGAGATTGATGTTATCATTTGAGTCAGGAGATTTTGGATCGATTGCAATCCATCTGACATTATCTCTCTGAGCCGCATCATTTTCAAAGAATCTGATGCCGATGTTGGAATCTCCAAGAACCAAATCTAGATCTCCATCACCATCGAAATCTGCCCAAGTCGCACCCATCGTTTTCCCTTGATTGAGAAGTCCAATTTCCTCTATTCCCTCGATGAACTGGCCGTTTCCATTGTTGATGTATAATGAATTATTATTGAATGATGTAAATGGGTTAATCTTGCCTACTCCAAACCATAGGTCCAAGTCTCCATCTAGGTCTACATCGAGGAACTTACAGTCCCAATTTACCAATACATTCTCTGCAATTCCTCTGTCTACTCCTACTTCTTCCCAAACTGTAGGTTCTGCTTGCATCCATAGATAGTTTGGCCCAAAGTTGCTGACGCATAGGTCAAGATCCCCATCGCCTTCGATATCACCTACATGCGCCCCCATTCCAGTTCCAGGGAGTGAGAAGTTATGTGTTAATGCAGATGTGCCGAAGGAACCAGTTTCGCTTCCGTTATAGAATGCAGAGTAACCGAAATCTGATGCGATGAAAATATCTTCCCATCCATCTCCATCAATATCCGTGAAGAGTCCCGCCCATGACATGCCTGAACCGACTCCATTTGGGTCTGATTCTTCTGGATTCAACATTTGAGAAGAGGGGTTTTCAGGTGCAGTGACTGCAATTGACACTTCCTCTCCCATCACTACCTCTCCTTCAATAGATGATTCTACAGTCCCCCCAGTTATACTTCCAACTTCTATGGTAATTGCTTCAAAATTAGCAACCCCAGTTTCTTTCAATGTATTTCTATACATGATGTTGGATTCCTGCCGGATTAGAAGGTGTTCTTCTGAAAGAACCCCGAAGTTCATTGAATACAAATCCAAATCGCCATCATGGTCAAAATCTGCCCAAAGCCCTTTCGAGGAATGTCCTGAATTGGCAACTCCTAACTCTTCAGCAACATCATTGAAAATACAATCACCATTATTCTGGTAGAGTCCATTCGGAGCTCCACTGGAACTATCATCAATATCTGCCTTGCCGAAATTTGAGACATGTAAGTCAACATCGCCATCATCATCGAAATCCGCCCAAGTAAGGCCGAGAGCAGTTGAATTTGATGTAGGTAGGCCCGAATCTTCTGTAATGTCGATGAATTGATTGTTTCCTATATTCTTCATTAGGTGCATTCTTCCACTTGAGTAATTTTCTCCTTTCTCCCATCCTTCGTGATCAAAAACAGCACCTATGGCAATATCGATTAGTCCATCCCCATTACAATCAGCAGGTGCGATAGAGGGGCCATAACTTGCCCATTGAGAAGTCATCCCTAGGTCAATCGAATCCAACCCGCTTCTGGCAGTTCTTTCATTCATTTTTGCATTCAGAACGGTGGTTCTCACTTCATCTGAGGGGTTGGTGCTGGTTATTTCAACAGGGGGGCCCGGTGCGAAATTTAGGTTCTCATTGATACAATAATTGCTATTCGTAGTCAAATCCCCGCCTAAGGTTTCAATCCAATGTTGTTCTGAAATCATTGATTCACAAATCATTCCTTCAATTCCAGTATTCCTGAGAATAATGTCGGTCAAAGTGGTATTTCTGATTTCATCGATTACATCTGATAGATCAGGGTCCCATTCATAGAAAAGAGGGTCACTGACACGTAGTCGATGAAATTGGTCGCTGATGATGTGATGCATTGTTGGCCCAACTGTACTATGAATTTCTTGTCCTTGTGCTCCCTCATTTTGAGCCGTCCAATCGTGGTCTTCAGCATACATACCAATCAAAGGATCTGCTGAACTGACATTTGGGTAAATGGATTGGAGTCTTGAAGATAGTTCAGAATCGGAGGTCACGTCTGACCAATTGTTGACTGCTTCTAGGCCAGCAAGAGTTCTGAAAGCACCGTAGTCAGGAATTCCATGATCTCTCCCTCTTTGGATGTCTATTGCACACATGTCCATTCCACCCATCCCTGGTGCTCCGAAGAGCATATTTCTGAGGGCGTGTATGTATCCTGGATCGTTTGCTTCTTGAGTAGTGAAGGCAAGTCCACGTAATACCGGATCAATTCCTCCATCTGTAACAAGAGAATGAGGGTCCCAGAATCCATTCTCCATTGCGATGCTACCTTGTGGAATTGAAGTTCTATTTTCTTCGAGACGTAATGTTAGGGGCCCTATCTGTGAATGACCCATTCTAAATGCAAGAGTAGCGAAAGCGTTGCTGATAGAAGGATTGGTTGAGGGGTCGAAAGCCCCACTATCTGAATGAATGTTCATGGATGGAAGATACTCCTGATAGGTAATTTGTTGCATTAATGCAGTCACATATTTACGCGTAGATTGGTATATGTCCTCATCTGTCCATTCAGGGTGTTGCGATTCTAGTAATTCTGCGATTCTATTATGCTCTCGAACGAATAAAATGTGTATAGCAGTCAATCCAACATGCTCGTTAGCTCGTGAATCTCCAGCAATATAACGTTCTGATGCAGAGAATCCCACAAAGCTCATGCTTGGTGCAGTTTCATCATTTTCTTCTGCTAATGGTAGGAGATCTCCATTCGGGTCAGGTGTTACCTTCAGACTCCCACCTTGTCCAGTTCTCAACCAATCGGCAGTTTGCTGACTAGAGCCATAAATGGACGATCCATCTAACCATCCTGTTACTGAATTGGGATATTCTCTTGGAATATCGTCTATTCCAGTTGATTGATTGTAGACTGATCTAAACATCATTATCATGTTAGAATCTGTTTCGAGAGGGTCCATCCATAAATCACCAGATGGGACCGAGATATCGAGTCGTTCAGCAGCTCCATCTACTCTTCCATTTTGGGTAAGGGTGAAATCAATATCATGAGTGATGAATTGTCCCCATAGCCAATTCATGTCCGACAACCCATCTTCATCGAGTACCATTCCATTTGGGTTGTAACAAACTGTATTGCTGATTTCTCGTGGACTAGGGAGGTCACTACGGGCGACCCAATCAGTTTCATTTGTTCCTGCTGATGGAATTAGTCTGATTAAATCCGAATTTAGAGAATTTAGAGTTGAGTTCTCTTGATGATGCCCGAAACCATCAATGGGGTAAGTGGAGATAGGGATTTCAAGTTGCCAATGTGTGGGGCCAGGATTTTCTTTTTCGATATTGAATGCATGGACACTAGGGGCCATTAGCAAAATGAGCATGAGAGATGCGACGGCAACACTACTCCATCGTCTAGTCATTATCTGATACGATGATGATTGAGGTTATCATGCTGCTCCTCTTTTTACATCGTTTTTGAGAATTATTTCGCCTCTTTTTTCATGTTCTTAAATCACCCGTTTCGTAACATCCCTTTTGAAGGGCCACCCGGTGCGGCAGGAAGTCGGGGGTTATTCGGGTGCCACTTCGCTTCGGTCCAGCAGGGGTACCTCTATCCTGTAAAGGGCGAACAATTGTTGAAGGGATGGACGACATAACTGCTCTTGGTCTATCGACAATGGAGATTCAAACAGTCAGAACTGTGGCTCCACAACATTTCAATGAATATTGGCAAGCAGGAATCCTTTCTTGGAAATCTGATTTTGAGATGAATATGCATGGTCCATACTATGCTGATTTGTTGGGAGACCGTCGTGCCCGCCAACGCACTTTGATGAAAATGGAGACTAGTATGCAAGCAGCCAAGATAGTCAATGCCCGCCATATCACGTATCACGTGGGTCCCTACGGTGATCGTCGCCCAGGAAGGGAAACAAATGAACACCTTGCCAATATCTTAGAGGGTGTAGTTGAAAGATGTCGCGAATTGTGGGGTAAGGAAGAAGATGAGATTGATTATGCTGCATTCCCATGGGTCACTGAAGGAGAACCTACTTTGATTGGAGTTGAGACTAGCGGACAGCAGTCCCTCTGGGGTACTCTTGATGAGGTCCTTGAGGTAGTAAATCATGTAGAAGGAACAGTTCCAGTTCTCAATATGGCTCATATTCATGCGCGAGGTAATGGTTCTTTGAGAACATCTGAAGATTTTGCAGAATTATTTGACCAAGTTCGTTCTGAATTTGGTGGCAAAAAATTCTACTGCCATTTTTCAGGTATCGAGCATCGTTCTGGTAATGCTATGCATTATACTCAGTTGAAGAAATCTGATTTGAAGTTTGAACCACTTGCAGAATATCTTGCTGAGGAAGGCGACTGGTTGGATGTGACTGTAATTTCTGATTCTCCTTTGCTGGAACATGATGCGATGTATATGTTGCAGCAATACGACAAGGCCAAGCAGAAGTTATTGGAGCGAAGGGCTCTCGAAGAACGCCGAATCAAATTGGCACTTGAAGCAGGACTTGACCCAGCAGAACTTCTTGCTAGAGAGAAGGAACAAGCCCGTCTACGAATGGAGGCTGGCGAGAATGACTCTCCTCCTCCGAAACCTGTGGCGAAAAAAGCACCCGAGAAGAAGCCTGCTGCATCCAAGAAAGCGGCTTCATCTCGAATAGAATTCGAGGAAGAAGACGACGACGACGACCTATTCTAAGATGGTGCGACGGGCCGGGCTTGAACCGGCGACTTCCAGATCTTCAGTCTGGCACTCTCCCAGCTGAGTTACCGTCGCAGTGTTCTCGCGACTATGGATTCCCATTCAAGGCTTGCGCTATGAAACGAAGAAATGATTATTCTGAGAGAGTACTTTTCTGAATTGCAAACAGTTGTTCCATTGCAGTTTTTCCTGAATCGATGAGTGCGCTGAGTTCATCTGAGGAGTATGTAGATTCTTCACCAGTCCCTTGAACTTCTACGAATCGGCCATCTGATGTCATGACGATGTTCATATCGACATCTGCATTGCTATCTAAATCATAATCAAGATCTGCAAAGACCTCACCATCAAGTAGACCTACACTAATCGCTGCAACATCATTCTGCATGACTGTATTCTCGTGATTTATTGCATCGTCATCACTTAGAATCACTGTTCCTTCTTTTGCTTCCTCTCGTCTATCTGAAGGTAGGCAAATTCCGTCAGAAATCAATCTTCTTATGGCAAGTCTGAGGGCAATTCCCGCAGCCGTAATTGATGCACATCGAGTCCCCCCATCCGCATTCAATACATCACAGTCAATGTTTAGTGCGA
>DASCRU010000198.1:0-2910 GCA_034400015.1 Candidatus Thalassarchaeaceae archaeon
TCGATTCGGATACTTGTGTTTCCTCTGTCCAAAGAACTGGAAGGATGATGGTACTGCAAGAAGCCCAATGGAGTGGAGGTTTTGGGCATACGGTTTCAAGTCGAATTCTTGAAGAGGCTTTCTGGGCCCTTGAAGCACCCCCAGTGGTCGTTGGTGCCCTTGATACTCCTGTTCCATTTTCCCCTCCACTTGAAGATCATACTATCCCAGATGTTGGACTAGTTGTCGAACATCTTCGAATGCTAATTAACGGCTAAATGAACATAAATCCCCCGACACCGTCATTATCCCCACATAGGAGACAAAAAAACATGGAAGCGGAATCACTTCCCAGCAAACGGGCATTGTTTTCGATGCAAGTTTGTATTGCTCTAACCGCTGCAATCGTCCCACTGACGCTATTTTCAGGAGGTATTGGAATCACCATTCTTTTGCTGATTCTATCTATGGGGCTTCTAATCAGCAGTGCAGATACGTTCGTTGAGGCAGTAAAGAAAACTGCACGGCATTTTGGCATATCTGAATTAATAATAGGGCTAACAATAGTGAGTATTGGCACATCACTTCCTGAAATTTTGGTAGGAGTAAGCAGTTCCTTGGAAGTTGCTGCAATGGGAGGATGTACTTCAGAAATCTGCCCCTCAGATTTTGCTCTCGGAAACATCTACGGTTCTGTTTTGGTCCAAATTAGTCTGGTTTTGGGAATCGTGGTCTTAATCCATCCTCTCGAAGTAAGACCAGATTGGTTAGCAAGAGATGGACTTCTGATGTTCATGGCAGTGATTCTGCTGACTGCACTCATTCTAATCGATGCAAAGTTGGACCGATTAGAAGGAGCGATTCTCTGCCTGATATATCTCTTCTATCTGGTCAACCTCCTACACCAAAGCGATAGGATTCGTGAAGATGAATTGCTGCTTACAGGAGAACAATTGGTTACTCAAGTAGATGTGAACCCTAAGAAAATCCTTCTTGGAGTAATTATTGGCCTAAGTCTAGCAATTTGGTCTGCCAACATACTTGTGAGTTCAGCCACCGAAATTGCATCTAATCTTTCGATTCCTTCTGCATTCATTGGAGCTACGATTACTGCCATCGGAACTTCTCTCCCTGAGCTAGCTGTTGCGTTGACTGCTGCTAGACGTTCCAAGGGAGTCGCAATTGGCACTCTTATTGGATCAAATATCACCGATCCACTGTTGTCGATTGGACTTACTGCTCTTGTTTACCCCGTCACTGTAGGATCTTCAGCCATCTTCTTCACCCTCATCATCCCTGCAACGGTTCTAACAACTGGACTCAGTCTTCTTTTCATGTATACCGACTTTGAATTCCAACGTTGGGAGGGGGGAGTGCTAGTATTCTGTTACTTCATTTTCGTAGGTCTTCTTATCGCCGCTACCGGACTGCTTTGATTCTGCCTTTGATAGGGTGAAGGCTAAGTTGGACCCACCTATGGCATGGCATGGTCGACCTCACTCTGTCCGAAGAGCAGGAGATGTTGCGAGAACTTGCACACGAATTCGCCAATGATAGTATTCGGCCTAAAGCAGAGCATTGGGATGAAAACAGTGAGTTCCCAATGGAGACCATTGCTGAAGCGCATGAAATGGGTTTGTTGAATCTCCATATTCCTGAAGAATACGGAGGCATGGGCATGAATTGCCTTACTGAAGCAGTCGTCCAAGAAGAACTCGCATGGGGGGATCCTGGGTTTGCCACTGCAGCATATTCGAATGGATTGACTGCTGCTCCAATCATCACAGGAGGTACGGAAGAACAGAAGAAAAAGTACCTTGGATGGTTGATAGATAAACCATCCATTGCAGCGTATGCAGTTACCGAACCTGGAGCAGGGAGTGATGTTGCAGCGATTCAAAGCACTGCCGTCAAGGACGGAGATGACTACATCCTGAATGGGAACAAAATGTGGATTACTGGTGCAGGTAAGGCTGACTGGTTCTTCGTTCTAGCATATACTGACAAGGATGCAGGATACAAAGGAATGAGTGGATTCATTGTAGAATCCGATTGGGATGGAGTCTCGTTAGGGAAGAAAGAGAACAATATGGGGCAACGTGCTTCTGATACTCGCGCTGTGAATTTTGAGAATGTTCGAGTTCCAGCTGCTAATCTTGTTGGAGAAAAGGAAGGAGGAGGATGGTTCAATGCAATGGCTGCATTTGATGTCTCAAGGCCAAGTGTTGCAGCTCATGCAACTGGTATTAGCCGTGCAGCCTACGAGCACTCTCTACAGTATGCAGATGAAAGAATGACATTTGGGAAGAAACTGCACCAACACCAAGCAATACAATTCATGCTAGCAGACATGAAAACAGACATCGAAGCAGCAAGATTGCTCACATGGAAGGCTGCATGGATGATGGACAATGGAATGCGAAATACAGAATTTGCTGCTCACGCCAAACGCTTCGCTGCAGATGCAGCCATGCGAATAACCACTGATGCTGTCCAAATCTTTGGAGGATATGGGTATTCAGAAGAATATCCGGTTGCTCGATTGATGCGGGCTGCCAAAGTCATGCAAATCTACGAAGGCAGTAGTCAGGTTCAACGCATGATTATAGGTAGAGAAATCGTTCGTGGACTCTGAGGAACATGACTCGTAGTCTTCCACTCAAGTGCATCATTCTAGCAGCAGGCGCTAGTAGGCGATTGGGGCAAGCCAAAGCACTCTTAGAAAAGGATGGGAAACCCCTCATTCGTTGGCTTATGGACCGACTTGAAGCACAAGGAATCAAACCAATCATCGTGACTCGACAAGAACTAATGGTGAAAATTGCATTGGCCTGTCCAGAACGAACCATCATCGTCAATCCTGATCCAGATGCAGGACGCACAGGTACAATTCGATGCGGGATTCTACACATCAATTCACAAAAAGAGAAA
>DASCRU010000199.1:0-4420 GCA_034400015.1 Candidatus Thalassarchaeaceae archaeon
AAATTACTTCAGCAGTAGAACCTCCGACATCAACCCCCAAAGAACCTGCATCGAATGCTTCGATTGCCTTCTTCTTAGCCATCATAATCCCCTTGACATTCGGGCGTCTCAATTCAGATTCGGTCTTGTCAAATGCAAGCACACAAGGTGAACTTACAGAGACGCGTTCAGCACCACCTGAAGTTGAACGGATAGCAGAGAAGCCTTCGCCATCGGGACTAATCTTAGTTACACCCGTTACGCACGCTGCCCCAATAATTTCTGCAACACCTGGGCCAGTACTACCAGCATTGGTATCTGCGGCTTGCTTACCACAGAACACGACTGATGCGCCAACCTTCTGTACTGCAGTTGCAAGTAGGGATTGGGTTTTTGTCGAGTCCAAGGAAGTTAGGTCCTCCACTGAGACGTGAACAAGTGCATCTGCGCCAACAGCAGCAGCATCTCTAAGCGCCTTTTCTGAACGGGCAGGACCGCAAGTAATTGCAGTAACATTTGCCCCAGTTGATTCTTTCATAGCTAAAGCGGCTTCAAGAGCATACTCATCAAAGGGGCTGATTGACCACTTACTAACGCTCGACTCATCGACTCGACCCCCACTGATTGAAATCTTCGCAGTTGAGTCAGGGACGTACTTGATTAAAACGGCTATATCCATAATGTCACCTTGTGAGTAAACCGACCAATCAAAACTCCTCTATCAAGATTAGGCTACAATGGGATGATTCAACTACTCTGTTTCACCGAATAAATAACCAATTTTTCCTCAGGTAAATCTCTAATTCGATCTAACGCTCGAACTGCAACCCACCAACCAAAGAAGCCGACTGCTAAACCCGTAAACAAATCCCAGAGGTAATGTTGCTTCGTCGTAGTAATGCTGATACTAAGAAGGAAAAATTCAATCCATACCAATGAGACAAAAATCTTAGCAAGATTTGACTCAGGTGAGCGAATTTTCATCCATCTACTTATGGATCTAGTAAGGAAATATGAATGAGCAATATGAAGGCTCGGCCAAGCATTCCAAGGCTCATCCATAGCATGCATGTGAGAAAAAAGTGAGCTATACAATCCATCGCCTTGCAAAATCTCAATCGGTATCTGATCACGCATATCAATTTCAGCAGGAAATAGTAGAAAGATCACAGTGCATGCCAATGTTGCCACACAGAGCATCTGAATACCTGCAATCAATTCCAAACGAGAACAATCATCTTTAGGGGTACAGAGCAAGGTCACTGGATAGTACAAATATAGGGCCATGTAAGGGACCACCATCCAAGGGATTACTGGGATATTACGATCAATAACAGTTTCAGGATCCCATACAGTTACGCCATTGGCTGCTACGAATTGATTCGATGCAAAATAAGGGAACGCGATACCAAATAATCCGAAAACTAGAATCTGAATCAAAAACAAATTTCCGCCAAGAAGATGTCTTCTATTCCATGCTCCTTTCCAAATGAATGGCCAAGGTGTAGACAAACGATCGCCAAGCGCATCCAAACGTTGGTGAAGGGCACTCACAACTCCTGATTAATCATGAAGCATCTAATCTTCGCTATGAAAAATGGACACAGAATCTCCCTTGAATACTTCTGCTTCCTTTATGACGCGAGCATACCATCTAGACCAACCTGGATTCTTTTTCTCGCTTATTCGAGAAAAACGAGAGTCTGAAAACACATGTTCAATTGTACTACAAGGCGAGGCAGGCTTGGTTATTTCAATTACAGATTCGCCAATAGCCAAACGAATACCTGCGGATAATCCTGACCAATCAATTCCTGAAATGGTTAGATTCTCCCCTACTGCACCTGGATGAAAATTATGTCCTTCTTTGTTCAATTCACCCATCAATTCAGATGAAAATATGCACACTGCTCGATCTGGGCCACCATGGTGTTTGGTATCCTTCTGTAAATCTCCTTCAACTCCACCTACACAAAGTCTGGCAGAATTTACTGAATACTTTGGAACGCCTCCTTCGGGATTCACATTCACTGAAGAAATCATTCCATTGGAAATTTTCATCCCCCCATTATGTTCGAGCGATTATACTCAAGGTACCGGGAAAACTTTCGGTCATATTTGCCCTGAATACTCGTAAAACTTCGAACCCAGCGTCCAATACCAAATCAGTCCATTCTTCTTCAGATAACGTAGTCATTCGAACTCCAACCTTTTCCGGCCAATCTAAACTATCCTTGTTCTCAAAATAATGGTCTACTCCAAAAGCAAGAATACCCCCCGGAACCAACCATTCTCTACGAATCAGATTCAGAAATCCAGGAATATCGTCTAGATAATAGAGAACCTCCATTGAATGTACAAAATCTACCCTCTCAGGAGGTGACCATTTGCTTACATCCTGATGAAAATACATGCCATCCGGATCCTTCTCTAGAGCACGCAATACCATCGATTTCGCGCCATCCACGCCAATAGCCATAGTGCAATTCTCATTCTGAGATAATATTCGAACTACCCATCCATTTCCACAACCTGCATCAACAGCAGAAAACCCCCTCTGAATTGTTTCTTTATTTATCTCTTGAAATGCAGCATTTAGAATCTCACCCACAGAGGAGGCATGTCCTTTTTCCATTCCCTCATCCTTTCCAATGTCGGCCCATTCGCCAAAAACATCTACTGCTGGGCGCATGGAAATACCTCACAATTCATTCGGGACAGGAGTTTGATCCATATGTAAGAATGCAAAAACAGCCCACCAAGTCACTATGTCCCATGAATGAGCCAAGTTAGCTACTCCTGTTGCATTTTCAGTAACCATGTACTCTTCTAGTGTAACCAATTGATCGCATGTCTTGTGATAACATGGAAATCCATCAACGACGCCGTTCCAGCCAAGTGTTGCAACTCCAATATCTTGGAATGAAGAATGATCGCTTCGTGCTGTAGGAGATTCGTAAATTGCAACAGTGTCCTGATACTGTTGTCCCCACAGAGGGTCTTCTCCCGAGGCGGCCCATTCAGCTGCACCTCTTTCCATTTGGTATGCTAAATCAAGGGCGTCCGCCCCAATCCATTCTGCCAAATGGAACATACCTGCTTGATCCACTACCTCTCCACTACCATCAGGTCCAAGATAAACAGAAAGAGCATAATCTCCAGGATAATTAACTCCGGCCATGTCCAAATTCAGATAATTGCTAACAGTTACCCCTGATGGTAAATCATCCGCAAAGGCACTTGAACCCCAGAGGCCTTCTTCTTCACTTGACCACAGGCAGAAAACCATCGTCCTTCTAGCATCAAAACTTGAGAGAGCGCCTGCAGTAGTCAACACCATCGCAGAGCCAGCAGTATTGTCGTAAGCACCCGTACGTGTCCCATATCCTGATTCCTCCGTTCCAGGAATAAGCCCAATTGGAGAAGCGTAAGGTGCGATATCAAAATGGCCGCCAAATACCAACCATTCATCCGGGAACATTGTGCCATCTTTGTAGCCACAAATATTTGCTGCCCAGAGAGTACCTGATTGGAAACGATGTACTTCTGTGCGCAGTCCAAAACCGGTCAATACACCTTCAAAATATGTGATCGCGTCTTCATAAGCCGGGTTTCCATTTCCAATCCAACGATCTAGGTATCCCTTGGCACCATCTGCTGGGTCAAGAGGATCAGGAGTTTCGTCTGTGATGAAATCCACCCAATCATAGACAGAACGTCCGTCTACCCACCCACCTGATGCATCTGCACCCTGATCGAGTGTAAATTCGGCACGCTGTGGTCTAACAGTTTGAAACGTTTTGATTGAAGTTGGCCCACCGTCTGAATCATGAGCAATGAGCCAATTCCATGTCCCATTATCTTCATTCGAAGTAACCGTGACTGCCCCCCCATTTGATGGATTCAATATCCAATTCTGCCATGATTCATTTGCTGCACGTACCGGCCAATCTTCTCGACCAAATTCACCAATGAGTAAAATTGCATTCAAATTTCGAGGAGGAAGAAGCCATTCAACATCTATACAAGCTCCGGATTATATATCCAAAACAGTACCATTTTGAGCACGCAGACTTCCAGGGTCCAATACAAAGTAAGGAATGTATACGCTCAAATCAGAACTCGCAGAAAGAGTCACTTTAGTCCAATCACCTGCGGTATTTGGTCCACTGATTTCCAATGAATCTGCTGAAGGATACTCAGAATCATTCTGCCCGAAACAACCCGACATCGGCCCACATAGTAACAAGAAAACCAGCAAAAAAACCGTAGTACACCTTGTCGACAAAATCTCACCTCACAACTTGCGAGTAAAGGATTGAATTCCTGTTATATGACGCGCTAGAATCAAATTATGAATATCATGGGTTCCCTCATAGGTTTTCACTGATTCAAGATTGTTCATATGGCGCATTATAGGGTATTCATCAGTAACACCATT
>DASCRU010000200.1:0-6234 GCA_034400015.1 Candidatus Thalassarchaeaceae archaeon
AAGCAAATGGAATAAGTTATCCATTACTTTCTGATGTTCATAGAGAAGTCATTTCTGCATATGGAATAAAATTTGAAAATTTTGCTATAGATGGCTATACTGTAGCCCAAAGGTCCGTATTTTTAATTGAAGAAGATGGTACAATTGGATATGCTTGGTATGCAGATAATCCTGGAATAGAACCTGATTATTCTGCTTTATTTTCCTTCATCAGTCACGAAAACTGATTCCCATGCATTCAAATGGTACACTGTTAACGCATATTCGACCACTTGCACCTTGGTGCCAGTGATGTCCGCTTGCAGGACCCGTTTTGGTGTGTTGCAACCGGCGTCCTGAAAGGGTCCGTAGGGGTGATTCCCTGATTTATGGAAAAAGACACACACAGGCAATGCTAGAGAGATTGATGATTTTCTGGGGGTTCCCAGAATGAATCTGATTTTGGATGGTGCGAACATCGCTCGACAGGGCGTCGATTCGTCGGGAAATGGAACTCAAATAAGGGCGGCAATAGATCGTTTACTATCTGATGGATATACGTTGTATCCCGTATTAGCTCAGTTTAGGATGTCGGGGAAGCGCGCGTTTCCGAATATGGAATGGGTAGATGCATACAAGGTTCACGACAGAGTGAATTTCGTTCAGGCCCCTTCAGGTACTGATGATGATTCATTTATCCTTGATTTAGCAATTCAACTTAAGGGAGTAGTTGTTAGTAATGATCTGTATAGAGATCATAAGGAAAGGCTCGGAAAACATGCAAATAGATACTGTGGGGGGTCTAAAGCAACTCATCGTATGATGTTTTCAATTGCAGGAGATTTGTTTATTCCTGATCCTAATTTTAAGATGCCGGCTGAAGAGAAAGTAGATGTCACCGAGCATGCCATTCAAGTGCCTGAGAATGATTCGGTTGAAGTGAAAAATTCTAAAAATAAATCAACAAACAATAAGCGTGAGAAGAAATCTTCTAATCAAAAGGAAAAGAAGATTCACAAAATTACTAAAGGAACAGTCAAATCTGCAATTATTCAACATGCTGATCTACCGATGCCGGTTTCAAAGTTGGGGACTTATATCCCGAATTTGATTACTAAATCAACTGGCAGAAAAGTCTCAAAGAGAGAATTAAGGGACGAGGCAGGTTTTGGAAATTCTTCTTGGGTCAATATTTTCGCAAGAATGGGTCCTGAAATCCAGATTGATAGGGCTCAGGATCCTCCAATGGTTCGACATGGAAATAAGGCTGAAAAATCTAAACATCATCAATCAGCAAATAATCGCAAATCCTCTAAATCAAATGATTTTGATTATTCGGGGTCTCTTGAATTATCTTTCAAGGAGATTATTGCTGAAGGCCGTCATAGTCTTGTATCTGAGAAATCATTTCTTTCCTCACTACTGCCGTTTCTTAAGGTAGATGAGGTACTAATCATTCCATGGTCTGTACTTTGTGAGAAACATCTGAAACGAACGAAGCAACGCCTGTCCAAGATTCCTTCTGACGAATTATCTGATTTATTGAATCAAGTAAGATGGCCATTAGAAGGAAAGAGGAAAAGAATTGTTCGTCATTCAATAAAAGAGAATGAATTGCATCTCTGGGGAAGATAATCAATCTATTCTTGAATGAAGCCAAATGAGATGGAACCCATAACGAGTCTTTACAGGGTCACTAACTGTTCCGATATCCATCTTTTTTACTGCAATTTCGAAACCTGCTGCCATTTGCCCTCCACCAAATGTCCCTAAATCTCCTCCCCTTCTTGCAGAAGGGCATGTCGAGTGTTTCCGTGCTCTTTTTTCAAATTCCCTAAGTGGTTTCTTTGCATTTACAATATGATTCCTAATTGTAGTGGCTTCTCCTTTGGAACGAACTAGGATGTGGCTTGCTTCTGCACTTCTCATGTTTGCGTCCCCCATGCTAACCATCGTGCATATGACCCATAGATGATTCCGCTTACTGCAAGAGATTCTTCATTGAAACGGTCCATTCCATCTAGATATGTATGGTATTCTGAACTACCTGACCCATAACATACCAATGCCTTTCCATATTCTCCATCCGGGTCAATTTCGAAAACAAATGGGGCATGGTCGCTGTTGTATGGCATATCACTGGAATCTAGGAGGTTCAGTTTAGCATCATATTTTGAAGCGAGAGAAGGATAAGTTTCGTTGAATTTTTCACGTATATTGTATATGTGTATTACATCTTCCTCTGAATTTCCGAATAGTGTCACGCCATTGTTTCTTTCAGCATCGACGTGATTCATATCTAGGTTGATGTAAATTCTCAAGTGCTCTTTCAACTCCTCTTGATGAGCTTCTACCCATGCTTTTGAACCGAACAATCCTTCCTCTTCACCGCCCCAAGTACAGAATTTAATGGTGTATTCTGGCGTCCCCAAATCATTGTACAGGGCTCCAAATTGAGTTGCAAGTTCCAATACCGTTGCAGTCCCCGATGTATCATCTACAGCCCCTGGTCCATTGTACACAGTGTCATGATGAGCACCAAAGATGATCATGTCGTCGGTTAATCCTGGGATGACGCCACAAGGTACAGACACATCACGAGTCCCTTCATTATCCACTCTAACGTCCAATCCTATTCGTTGAGAACCGTTGATGATTTCTTCTGAAATTGTTTCTCCTACAGTCTTTGAGACCATCAGGAATGCGATTCCAGCAGGCATAGTATCGAATCTACTAACATCAACTGACTTGAAGTAAGGAACACAATCTCCACTGATAAGGTCATCACAATTTTGCCTTTCGTTTACAATAATTAGGGCGAATAAATCACTCTCTTGAGCTCTAAGGAAAAGGTCTGTGTTGCCCGAAACATCACCCTTGCCCCATACCATGCCGACTCCACCTGAAGCAGAATCCCAATCAGAATCCTCGCTTCCATTCCCTAGATCAATAACGGCTACGTTTTGAGCGAAATTGATTTGCTGTGTCCCGCTATATCCCTGAATAACGAATTGTTCTCTATGTGTGAATTCTGTAATGTCTGAACCAATATCCGAAATCCCACAGGGGTCTATTGGGGGAACAATCCCACCTGTTTGACACATTCTCAAAATCGGTTCTGCAAGAATTTCAAACATTGGGACACTAAATCTTTCAATTGTTGCCCCCATCCCTGCATCGGTGAAATTTTGTTTGTTTGACTCTGCGGCAGCGGCTTCTTCGATTGTGCCACTCATCCTCCCTCCCCATTCTGGGTGGCCTAAGTCAACTAAATCTTGAGCGAATGCGCGAGAACGATCTGTATCGAAGTCAATTAATTCGTAATCTGGAACAGATTCTGAAGTTAAGAAAGAGATTACTCCTCCTCCAGCCGTCATTAGAATAAATACTGTTAGATATGGCACAAATGGAGTATGAATGAAAGCAGCCCAAATGATTGTAAAATACCCATCATTCCCTGGTTTTGCTTTCTCTTGTTCTTCATCAGGTGCAGGATTATTCAGCCTCTCATATAGTTCGGCTTTCTTTCCTTTAACGGGGTATCCTCTCATCTTCAACTCCCTTCTGAGTTGTTCAACTGTCCAAGAGTCGATGCCTCCCATGTATGCTCTGTACCACTCGTTTGATTTGAACCCATTCTGAAAAAGAGTCCTATTCAGTTGATTCTATTTCTTCGCCAGTCCAACGAGCAGTGAGATTATTTTCGATTCCAAGTTGGTCAAGTATTCTGGCCACAACGAAGTCGATAAGATCGTCAATAGATTCTGGCTTATTGTAGAAACCCGGGCTAGCAGGTAAAATTACTCCCCCCCACTGTGAAATTTTAGTCATATTTTCCAGATGGACTGTTGCATATGGGGCCTCTCTTGGGACTAGAATGAGAGTACGTCTTTCCTTTAGGGCAACAATTGCGCTTCGAGTAGTTAGATTATCAGAAATCCCTGATGCAATTTTTGAGATTGTAGTGCCAGAAGCTGGACATACAACTACGGAATCAATTGCTGCAGAACCGCTAGCCGACTTTGCTGCAAGGTTCTCATTATTTTCTAGATCACAACCAAATTTCTCAGAAAGTTGTTCGGGCGTCATGCCACATTCTAATTCAAGATTAATTGCACCTTCTCTACTGATTATTAGGCGAACATTGTGCCCACTAAGCCGCAGTAATTCGATTAGTCGTACTCCATAAACTGCTCCGGAAGCACCTGTGATGGCGACAACATGGAGGCGCATGCTCTCAGCCCATACTCATAGAATTTCAATCGTTGCTTTCGCTCGTGTCCTGATTAACGTCTATTGTTTAATTTCATTAATAGTCGTAAAACTTCTACATATATCCAAATTAATGTGACTAAGAGGCCGAATACTGCTCTCCATTCCAAATTCTTTGGTGCGCCGTTTTCCACTCCTCTTTCAATATAGTCAAAATCAGAAGCTAACATTAGTGCACCTAGGCCGATGACCAAGAGAGAAAATCCAATTCCTATTGGGCCACTTCCATGGATGTAGGGTATTCCAATACCGAATATTCCTAATATAAAAGTTAGAAGATAAACCATCATAATAGCGAAAACAGCACTATAAATCGCGATTCTAAAATTTTCATTCACATTAATGATCCCAGTTCTATAGACCAGAAGCATGCCACCAAATATCATCCCTGTAATCAAGAAAGCTTGAATTGCAATTCCCGGATAAAATGTATCTAAAAAATACGTTGAACCTCCTAACAAAAATCCCTGTGCTCCTGCGTATCCTAATACGAAAATTGGGTTAGAGAATAAATTATGAATCGATGGAATGAACCAAGAAAGTAAGAGGATGATATAGAATATGCCGTTCAATAGGAACCCAATCGACATCACTGCAATAGCTAATTCAACATTTCCAGTAAGGGCTAGACTCCACGGGATTAGGCCCGCAGTCATAAGAAATAAGAATGCAATTACCCCTTTCTCAGTGACTCCTTGGATCGTCATTTTGTCCTCTAACATTCCCTGAAAAGCAAAAACCATATCATTCAGTGCAGGGTTCTTAGTGCGGTACATTAACCGTTAACAGAGGCTAATCATTCTCAAGGCTTCGCATTTGAAAATGTTCAAGGATCCCATTCTAAAGGATT
Organism: Candidatus Thalassarchaeaceae archaeon; assembly: GCA_034400015.1. GTDB lineage: Archaea > Thermoplasmatota > Poseidoniia > Poseidoniales > Thalassarchaeaceae > MGIIb-N2. The sequence goes on from DASCRU010000200.1 coordinate 5,102, forward strand.
TAGTGGAGTTCTGTTTAGTGCATCTTGAGCGGTTAAAATTAAGCCCTCCTCAATTCTTTTTCGTTCGATGATTCTTCCTTCTAAATCACGAGTATGTCCCAGGGAATGAAGTGAGGTGGTCAGACCAGCATTGAGTCCACATCCATCCAATGTTTCTACCCTACCAGGTTTTGTTTCGATATTTATCGCGAGTCCATGCCTACTCACCCATTTCAAGAATGATAGGCCGATGCTACATACTTTCTTTCCATCCACCCATACTCCTTGCATTCGATTATCTCTAGATGATTCAATTCCGCAATCCATTAGTGCAGCAATTACCCATTCTTCTAGACATTTGATTACACCTGGAACTGACTGTTCCGAATCGGTCCAATGTATGATTGGGTATGCGACTAATTGGCCGGGTCCATGATAGGTGATTCCACCTCCTCGGTCCACATCCAATTTTTCATAATCCGTTGGAACTACCACATTATCTCGTCTTGCTTTTGGTCCAACCGTTACGATTTCTGGATGTTCAGTAAAAAGTAGTGTGTCGGGAATATCTTCTGCGATTCTAGCTGCCTGTAATTCTCTCATGATAGAGTCTACAACGGAATGTTCCAAAGGACCGGTTCTCAGGATCCGCAGTGGTCGCATGAACTCATGAATCGGTCACAGTGGATGAACGCTTCTCAGGAGATATGGATTGCATGCCCCAAAGTCTTGAGTACACTTTCATGGAATGCTTCAGTCATTGTAGGATGTGCATGCACGGTTGCCGCCACATCTTCAAGCACTGTTCCCATTTCTAGAGCTAATACGAATTCTCCAGAAAGTTCGGCTACATGGGATCCAACTGCCTGAATACCAAGAATTACATGATCAGATTGTCTTGCAATTACTCGAACAAATCCATTCGTCTTCTCTGCTTCTAGTGTTAATGCGCGACCGTTAGCGGCAAGTGGAAATTTACCCACTATAATCTCCTCACCTGCATCTTTAGCCTCATCAGGAGTTAATCCGACACTGACGATTTCAGGTTCTGTGAAAACGATTGCAGGCATTGCAATCTTGTCCCACGACAAATTGTTTCCTGCAATAATTTCTGCAACCATCTCTCCTTGTGCACTAGCTCGATGTGCAAGCAT
>DASCRU010000201.1:0-3524 GCA_034400015.1 Candidatus Thalassarchaeaceae archaeon
GGGGGTTTAATGTCTGGGGCCGAACATCTGCCTAGTGGCCCACTCGTAAAGGGGAATCCATTCACACAGCTCCCGATTGATCACGAACATCAAATCCTCTTAGTTGGGAGAGAGAAGATTGCCACACCAATAACCTCTCAAATCATAAATGAAAGTACGGGGATTCATCTGATTGTTGGCGACCCAGGATCAGGTCGTTCCAGCCTACTGCAATGCCTTTCACCATCTGATTCAAGACATATTGGCACAGTTTGGGCAGCCTCAGATCCCACTTCTAGAATCTTGGTTGAGGCATTGGTGGGCTTTACCAAGCAATTCACAACCCCGCCTACACCGCAGACAGCAGCAGATCAATTGATACATCATTTGAATGAGAAACAAGGGCCATTGCCGTTGATTGCATTTGATTATAATACCCCTAACTCGGAACAATTGGGTACCGCAATCAAAGAAATAATTCCAATAATGAGGAGAATGCGTGCAATGGTTGTGTTTGCAGTAACATCTAATCAAATGATTGGTTGGGATTCAGTACTTCACAATTCGTTTGATACAATTCATTTCCTGGAACCATTGAATCAGGGGCAGATACGTCATTTAATCGACAGCAGGATGGGAACTGTATCAAACGAAACAATTCTCACAGAAACGGCTCAATTAACAAGGCTCCATTCGTATACTAATGGCAATCCTACAACCCTCATGCGACAACTGAATAGATATCTAAAATATCTTAGATTCCCTGAAAAATCACCTATGCCTGAATTCCTATCACACGAGGGGGCCTCTTTCACAGGCGTTTCTCCATCAATAACACCTGTGGCTTCATCATATTCTGCCACTCCCCAACAGATTCCTCCTCCTGAACCCACACGCCCCCTTTTCCCAACAATCCCTCCTCAACAAGAAGATGAATACGCTGCTTGGTTTAGTGGCGCGCCGTTGCCAGTAGAATCACCCATTGAATCCCCCTTGCCCGAGAAATACGAACCAGTAGTGGATTCCCTCATTTTGGATGATGCCGATTCTATGGAAAGTGAAGTTGGATGGGAAGATGAAGTTATTCATTTTGCTTCTAGAGGGAGTCTTGATGACTTGGAAGATGATCCATTGTATCTGGAATCAGAAGACGAACCAATGCCCTTGGATCCCTTTGCTGCTTGGGATAAGGGAGTCGATGAAACAAAATCTTTTGATAATGTCCCACCAGAGCCAGTAGATACGATGTCCAATATTGTGGAAGATGTATTTTCTAGCGAATCAATTGTAGAATCATCTTCGATATATTCCATAGACAATAATGAGAGCATGGTAGGAACATCTCATATTGAACCTGTACCAATTGAATCTCCTCCGCCTTCACGAAGAGGGGGGATCATGGGTTTAGCAGAGAGGAGCAAGGAGACTAAAGCCCGGTTAGATGCAAATCTCCCTCCTAATCCCCCCACTTCTGAACAAATGGGGCTTGAACCATTACCAATTCCTAAAACAATAGACTTGAATGCGCCAGATTCTCAAACTCCATCATTTGTTGAGCCATTTGTTGAATCTGAAATAAATCATCGTACAAATATAAAACCTGATCCAATGACTACTCGTCCACCGGATTTGACATCTGAAGGAGCTGACCTTTGGGTAGGAAAAGGAGTAAATCCCCCAGAATCTCTACCTTCTCCTTCAATTTATCAAGAAGTTCCCCCTATACCTCCTCCTATCCCTATTGTTTCACCTGAGAAGGTGGTACAGGGCCTAAACGCTCTTCGGGCCCCTAGATGGGACCCTGATGAACCAATCCGCCCTGAACGGCTAAGGGAGGTTACTGACTCAGATGTCATTGTACTAACTGCTGCAGCCACCCGTGATATTTCTCCTAGTGATACTGCTTTACAGGCTCGTTTACAAGTTGGGCGTTCTAGATTATCACAGATTTTCAATGATTTGAGAAGACATGGATTCCTATGTGTACGTAAGGAAGGTCGTACGCGATGGTATAGGATGACCGCCGCAGCATCGCGGCTCTTGACGGAGGTAGAGGCATGAGTGAATGGCGAGTAGCTTGGAGCCATCAGATTGATGGCCCTGTAAATGACGTAAAGGTAGATTCGAATGGAATGTTGATTTGCACTGGACAATCCCTAATTGCATTAAGGCTAGATGGCACCACTGCTTGGCGTAGTGACCACATTTTCGATACATATTCTATTGAGACATCTGGATCATCAGTCGCTTTATTGACGGGGACCTCAATCCATGTCCTTAATCGTAGTACTGGGATGCCTCTCAGCGATGGCCGTTCTATTCCAGGTGGTTATCGCGAGGTCATTCATCGTATTGGAGGCGGTTGGATAGCACCTGATCGTGGAGACCACTTACATCTTTTCCGCGAAAATGGCCGCGGAATCCGTAGACTTAGGGTAGGGCCTACTAGAATGCTAATTGGTTGGATGGACAGGGAACATTTACTCTGTCTGGACCTAGATGGTTATCTTAGGTGTATTCGTTTGCATGGTGAGCATGCTCAAAGGGTCATTGAAGATCGTCGTTGGACTTGGTGCAGTAGATTGGAAGGGGGCCGAATGTTGTTGATGGATTCATCTGGTGCACTTTTCGAAGGGATTCCAAATCCCTTTGGATGGGATGAAATTTCTCGAATTTCAGATGGCGGTCTTGATCCACATCGTGCAGTTCGTGCTGGAGATGGGTGGTGGACAATGGACCTTGAAGGCCGAATTCATCATGCAATTGAGGAAAAAGATGCGGGATTCGGAGAAGATTCAGTCAGTTCAATTCATTCAGATGGGTCCGGGATTATTGTATCATCTACTCGAGAAGGTTTGATTCGATGGAGTGAATCTCCTAGTCTGAGTGGAATGCGAATGGATAATCTCCGCACTTTAGAGAATGAAGAGCGCAGACGATTAGATTGGATGCAGCGTACATCTATGTTTGAATCGGCTCAACAGGCCGAAGAGGAAGGTCTCTGGTCGAGAGCATTGGAAATCTATCGTGCATTAGGTAGGGCAGAGGATGTGAGAAGAGTGTTGGGACTCCAGGAGGGTTCAGATTGAACATTGAAGTTTCTCGTGAGAAGGTTTTGGAGGCGATAGCTCTCACGAATGCAGCAAGAGAAAAGGCAACACCAATAGTAGACCCTAATTCTCCCGAGGGAGTACATTTGGAAGATATGTTGAGAATGTGTGATGATTATCGTAGAGATGCACTCCATTTTTTAGATTCAGGGGATCATGTTCGTGCCTTCGGGGCAATATACTATGCACACGCATGGATCGATGCAGGAGTGAGGATTGGTTGGCTGGATGGACATAATGACGACCATCTTTTCACTTTGCCTTAATTGATTATTCAACTAGGCGAAGTGAACGATCTCTGACTACTTCTAGATACCCACATCCTTCTGCAACTAATCGCCGTTTGAGTTCCTTGTCCACAGTTAGAACCCTTGCCCCTCGTTCCATTGCCAATGCCAATAGAGCATCATCAGTATGTGCATGTGTTGATTCAAT
>DASCRU010000202.1:0-1641 GCA_034400015.1 Candidatus Thalassarchaeaceae archaeon
CTCTGGACCTCCTAGTTCTGGGCCCCCCTCTGGACCTCCTAGTTCTGGGCCCCCCTCTGGACCTCCTTCTTCTCGTCCACCAATGCGAGGCCCTCCAATCTCGTCTAAGTCTGATGAGGATGAAGAAGGTGAAGAGGAATCTGTTGATGAGGATGAAGAAGACTCTAGTGAAGTGGGAGAAGAGGAAGATGAGGATGAAGAATACTCTGACGAAGTGGGAGAAGAGGACGATGATGATGACCCTATAATTGTGGACAAATTCGGCACCGATACTCGGAAACCTATGGAAATTCAAGTTGAATCATTAGACTCGTTGCCAAATCGAGTTCCTCTTTCAGAAAGTCATCCTGAAGAAGCACCGCCGCCAGTATCTATCGCCCCTCGTGAAGTCCACGCCCCCGCAGGATCAGTTTACGATGAATTAGAAAAAACTGAACGAACAGGGCACATTGTTCCATTCGCTCTTTGGCCTAGAACTGCCGTTCGTTCAGTTGCATCTAATCGACACCTCCTTCTCGACATGATGGACGACTTGTTGACTCTTCTAGAATCAAATGTGGATACATTCCCATCTTTCGACCTCGATGGTCAGACACTGTTGTTAGATGAATATCTATCATACCGACCTGAAAATAGAGAACGTGTTAGTTCTTTAATCTCCGATGGTCGATTAAATATCGGACCATGGTACAACCCTCCTGCTCAATTCCTAGTAGGCGGAGAAGCATTGATTCGGAATCTCCAAAAAGGTGTCTCAACAATCAAATTGTTTGGTGGAAATGTAGGCAGCACAGTAATGCCTCGAAGTACTTCTCATGTCAGTCAACTTCCAGTATTACTTTCAGAAATTGGATCGGATGAGTTGATTTTCAATGGAGGTGCTGGACCTTGGATTCAAGATGCTAGAGGGGTCTTCAAGTGGAATTCAAGGGATGGAAATTCCTCTGTTCTAGCGATTAAACAAGTTCCTAATGGAAATGCATTGGGAGGATGGGGTTTTGAGAAAAGAGAGACTGATTCTAAGGATAAAATGGATGCAGACTCTGAAACTGCTTCTGATCGAATTAGGGGTCTCTCAAATTTACATCTAGAAAAATATGGTTGGCTCCCACCTATGATGGTCTTTGGAAATAGCACCCGTCACGGTATGGCTCAACCATCCCTACCGAGCCTAATTTCAGAGGCTAACAAAGCAATGGAAGGAGAAGTAACTTTCCAACATTCTAGTTTTTCTCAATTTGGAAAAGATGTGCGCTCATGGGTTGGAAGGAAAAAATTGTACACGTATGATGGAGAAATGCGTCATGGATGGGATAGAATGCTACACAGTGGAGCATTATCATCTAGAATTTACCTCAAGAGGATGAATGATCATACAATTCGTACAATCACTCAATCTACAGAACCATTGGCAGCTCTGATTTGGTTACATGAAGGAAGGAAGAGATGGGACAGAATACAGAATGCATGGGATCTTGTGCTTCAAAATCATGGATTCCATGAAATTGGAGGTGTTTCACCAGATACTGTCCACATGGACATGGAAGATTCATTCAGACATGCACAAGAAACTGCGGCAATGGTAACTGAAGATGTTCGAATAGAGTTAGCAGACTCAATGAATCTCCACCACATTGATCG
>DASCRU010000203.1:0-6979 GCA_034400015.1 Candidatus Thalassarchaeaceae archaeon
TCGATTATGCGCCAGACCCTTCGATTGAAAATACATTGATGATGATTCAGAATTTGATTCTCTTCTTGATTCCAGTACTAATTATTGGTTCGATTATTTGGGGATTCACTCGTGGAGACAGGATGTTTGCATGGGGCACCCTTACAGGTGTATTCTTAGCACCAGTAGCTTTCTTCATTCTCTTTCTGGTATTGGTAATTCTCGCTGTAGGATTAGATAGTCTTGGGATGGATTTCTGGTGAAGCGTTGCATTGCAGCACCAAACATTGCGAGAATCGGAAGTAATGAACTAAATCCTGGAACTCCAAGAAATTGATCTTCATTTTCAATATTCATTGGTGCTTCTTGCAATACAAATTGATCACCAATTGTACCATCAATTCGATGATGTGTAAATGATATCTCTCTCGCATCTCCATCATACACCAATCGAGTCCAACCATAGGAACTATTCTCTCGAAAAGCACTCCAACTTGGTTGAGGTTCATCTAGCTCTTCGTATGCTGAACGACCAGCAATCCCAATCACCAGATGAATTGGAGCATGCCCTCTAGCAAATCGATTATCTTGACCTTGATTCATGGGTTGTTCTGAGAAGACTGGCCATGTTCTTTCATAGAAATGATCGTGTCCTGCAATCACCAAATCAACACCCATATCGAAATAGAGATCTTCCAATGAATCTCTTAATTCAACTTCTGAGCCGTGATAACTATTGCTAGAATACATTGGTTTGTGCCCATACACAATCACAAACGGTGTTTCTTCACGATTTACTGATGAAAGATCTTGTTCCAACCAATTATACTGGGTGCTGCCTTGATTATAATCGTGCTCGGTAGACATGAATACCATATGTACTCCAGAGTAATCTCTGCTATACCAGAAGATTTCGGACTCAATTTCTCCATCAGAATCAAATCGATGTTCGTAAGGAATGAATCCGTAACCTGGTTCATTCTCATGATTCCCAGCAGCTGTTAACCACGGAATTTTGGTCATGCTATCTTGCTGATAATTGAACCAATCATCCCAACTTGATTGCTCTCCATCTGCATACGAAATATCACCTGAAATCGTCACCAATTGGGCATTAATATCGGAAATTATCGCATCACTCACATCCATTGCCTCACTTGAATCACCATGATCAGCAATTGAAATCCACTCGAAATGATTGGCTGTCTGAACAATAGGTGTGAATGTGTACGTATTTGACCAAGAACCTCCATTTCCTACTCTATAGGTCACTTCCTCACCGGGAATCAAATCAGTCATGGTCGCCATATGGAAAGCCATGTCATGATTGTAACAGTAATCTGAACTTGATGCTGTAACACCATTCCATTCTACTTCTCCTGTTGAACGTCCCATTGTAGCCCAAATAACAGTCATAGAACTAGGGTCGCCAGTTTCTTGCAAATGGATTTGCTGTGGTTGAGTACTTCCTATCATTGTACCCGGGCATTCTTGAAGTGCTTCATTCAAACTTTGAGCATTAACCACGGGGGCGATTAGCAACAAAACAAGAAGAGTACAGAGTGCTCGCACGTTTCCCGGAGGCGTTCGTGTTTCTCAAGTCTTACCATATCTGCCTCAATGAGCGACATCATGATGCGATAGCCCCTACTATGGTGTTCATGGACGACCCTCTCGAATCCAACTCCTCGGAATTCAAATCGAGGATGATCGAAGGAGAAAATGGATGGTTTCTGCATGTACTTTCTTGGACTCCCAGAGATGAAAAAAAGGGTAGTAACAAACCAATAATCGTGATACCTGGATGGACTTCAGTAGTTGAGGGTTGGATACCACTACTGAAAGATTGGGTCCAACATCGACCTGTATACTATATCGAAACACGAGAAAAGAATTTTACTAAGAGTCCGAAAAATTATCGTGAACGTTTCAATGATTATTCAATTCGGACGCATGCAAAAGACATGGATGCAGTAGTTAGAAACCTCAACTTAGAACCATCAAAATGTGATTGGTTCGCATCATCTCTTGGTTCGACAAGTGTCATTGAAGGACTGAAAACAGGAGATCTGGAAGTCAATACTGCATTCTTACTTGCACCTAATGCAGAATTTCGATTCCCATGGTGGATGGCAATCATGACGAGTATGCCATGGTGGTTCTATCCTCCAATGATGAGAATGATTGCAATTCCGTACATGAAATGGAAAGTCAAAGAACCAGGGCAAAAAATACGTTATACTCGTACTATGAAAAATGCTGATATGCGTCGATTGAAACTCTCAACAAAAGCAAATAGAGCATACTCAATTTGGCCAAATCTAGAGAAAGTAACTGCTCCAATAGCAATCTGTGTTGCAGAATCAGATTCTCTTCATGCCCACGATGATGCTCTAAAGATTGCAGAAATATTACCAAATGGTGACATTGTAGAAGTGCCCAGCAATCAGTTCGCTCACGAAGCTGATGTACGACCTATTATCGAAGATTGGATTAAGGGTATTGAAAGCGCCAATATTTAATCCAACAAGCGATATACACATGAACTAAATCAAACGCGGTTTAATCATGAGTGCGGTTCTATGGGTCATTCTAGGTACTCTCCTTTTCTATTCCGAGATCGACGCTGGGCTCGGCCCCACATGTGAGTGATTGTTTTGAATTTCGCTTCTCTCAACTTGTGCAAGCCTTTGCTCAGCTCTCTTGACAATATTGGTTACGAAAAACCAACGCCAATTCAGGAGGAAGCAATTCCTTACTTGCTCGAAGGCAGAGATGTGTTGGGTTGTGCTCAAACCGGTACCGGAAAAACCGCTGCTTTCTCTCTACCAATCCTTCACATATTGGCTGAAAACCCTCGCAATGGCGCTCGAAAAATTCGCGCATTAATACTCTGCCCAACAAGAGAATTGGCAGCACAAATTCATGAGAATATCGAATTGTACGCTGCCAAACTAGATATTCGCAGTATGGTCATGTTCGGAGGAGTCAGTCAGAAACCGCAGGTGAGGAATTTGCGCCAAGGAGTCGACATATTGGTGGCAACACCAGGGAGGCTCCTCGACCTAATCAGCCAACGTTTCGTAGACCTCTCGAAGGTGGAGTTTCTCGTTCTAGACGAGGCCGACCGAATGCTCGATATGGGTTTCATTCGCTCCATTCAGAAGATTTTGACCCACGTTCCATCAAAGCGCCAAAGTCTTCTATTCAGCGCAACAATTCCACATTCAATCGTTTCATTATCCAATGATATGCTGTACGATCCGATAAGAATTGATATCACTCCGGAATCGGCAACCGTCGAGGCGATTAAACAATCTCTAATGTTTGTCATGAAATCCGACAAACGCTCACTCCTTACCCACATATTACTCGAAGAAAGTCCTGAAAAGATGCTTGTCTTCGGCCGAACTAAACACGGCTGCAACAAGATAGTTCGCCTCCTCGAAAAAGATGGCTTCGAAGCTCTCGCCATCCATGGAAACAAGGGCCAGGGCGCACGTGAGCGCGCCCTAGGTCGCTTCCGCAACGGCACCCTCCAAATTCTAGTCGCCACAGATGTCGCCAGTCGCGGCATCGATGTATCCGACATCAGTCATGTCATCAATTACGACCTACCCAACGTACCCGAGGTTTACGTTCATCGAATTGGCAGAACGGGGCGAGCAGGCCAAGGGGGCATCGCAATTGCATTCTGTGATGAGAATGAGGGCGAGTATCTTCGAGGTATCGAGAAATCAATTCGACAAAGTATACCAGTTAATGAGGAGCACCCATTCCATTCCGCCAGAGCCCAATCGAAGAAGGGCGATAAAGCACCCAAAAAGAAGCAAAATCAAGGTCGCCCCCGCCGCATTGGTGTAGGCAGCAATAGCAGCTGGAAATCATCGATTCGAAGCGGGAATAAATCCTCGGGAAGGGGCAGCAATAGCAGCAGGAAATCATCGAAGCAAGGCGGAAATAAACCCTCGGGAAGGAGTGGCAGTGGCAGCCGAAAATCAGCGAATAGAGGTGGAAATAAACCCCCTGGAAGAGGCGGACACAAGCGCTCTAGGGGGGGCAATCGCACAGGGAATCGTAACGGAGGAGGGAACCGAAATCGATCAGGCGGAGTCAATCGTAAGAGATAGTTTTTGAAAACTTTAGTCGAAATCAAGCGATAGGCACATGAACTAAATCAAACACCGTTTATTCATGCGTGCAGTTCTAGGGGTAATTCTAGGTACTCTTCTAATTTCTATCCCCACTGTATCCGCGGAGATTTACATCCCTGGACCAGAAGAAGATTCGATGATGGATCCGAATGAGATATACGAATACACACTACCGAATTGGATGGATGATGTGTGTCTCAACAATTTAGCGTGTCGTTATGAAACCACGGCAGACAAAAACATTGTACATACTTACTATGGAATAAATCAAGGAGCAACTCTCGCAATAAAGATAATTCAAGGAGAAGCACAGACATACAATATCAGTGTTTCAACCCAAGAGATCGTACCTGATGAATTAACAATTACAACCGGTTCAACTCTAGTTTTTACTGTTGCAAACGGAAGTAATACCTCCAACATTATCCTCCCTTGGAAAGAAGATAAACCGGAGGAACCTGAAACGACACCTGGATTCGGTTCAGAATTAATTGTAATGGCAGTGATGATTGCTATAATACTACGAAGAAATGAATGACTTCTCTAAGGTATAAGTTCGAAATCGTCATCGTCATCACCAAATGGATCATCGGAATCTCCAGGTATTTCAGAAAGGCGGAAATGAGAATACAAGCCTTCAATAATCCCATAAGGCCAATCTGGATTTTCACTACCAAATCTCTCATTAATTATTCCGGCTTGACTGCCATGAACTCGAAGTGGCACACTCAATCGACGAAGTAAACCCTGTTGAAAACCCCCAAAGGAAATAGGAATACTAACTCCAAATCGATCCAACACATGAGATGATGTATTGGATTCAATATCTAATGGGTCCACAGCATCAACGATCTGATTAACAACTGAATCGAATCCAGCATCCGTTCCACCGTCGTGACATACCTCTTCGATTTTCTCCCATACACCACATGGATCAATACTTCCAGAAAGATGTTGTAGCCAAACAAAATGGCTCAAAGCAGAGAAAACTCGAGGGTCAAACGCCGCACGATCCCATAGAGCATACGGCCCCCGTACCCATTCGTCAGGATGAGGCAATAGACCGTATCGAAGGAAGGCTTCTCGAAGCCCCCCTAACCTTGTTGGATCTCGAACAACATGCGCATTTGCCAATGTCTCCTCGACTAAAATCCAATTCTCTTTTTCTTCACTTATAGTTTCTGAGTATTTCGTTCTATAGATTTTTGAATGCTCAGAAATCTTTCCTTCTACTGCCATCATTCTTTGAAGATGGGCTGTCCATGCGGAATCTACACAATGGTGAAAATATTCGTGATCAAAACCGAATAAAAAACAAAGATCTAGAGCTAAACCCTCTGCATTCACCACGCCATCTTCCTCCATCTGTCCAGCCACATTTGCAGCTAACGCAGCAAGACAATCGGATTCTACATGTATGCCCCAATCTTCATTTGGAAGCATGTTACCATCTGAAATTTTCATCATTGGACTATACCAAAAACACCGCAAACCTCTATCGTTCTCACCCATTGATTCAGGATTATCTGTTCCAGAATTCAATTTCAAAGAGGGAGATGTTGGAGTACCCATGGTCGGCACTGTAGGCTGCACGAATGGTGAGCAAATTTCACGGTTATTCAAGCGATTGCCTATTGAAGGGTCGATAGGCTGCTTAACTCGGCGGTCGCGATGCGTGAACACTCCTCGAGCTTTGATATCGCTCGAATGGTTTTGGAAATAAGAGCACATATAGGGGCACGAATCAGAAAATCATACCAACCACATTGGGAACAAGTAATGATTCGCTTAAATTCCAAAAATGAAGGAGCCTCAGACTTAGTAATCGTTAGAGGGCGACGCCTCTATCTTTCTGATCGAGATCGTCCAATGCCAATGAGTCCCTCTCCATTTGCCATGGTTCTAAGGAAGCATTTGGGCAACGGAAGACTAGTTGATGTTACACAACATGGATTCGATCGTATCATCACCCTACATATCGATACTGCAACAGGGATACATCGTCTAGTCATTGAGATGTTTCGAGATGGCAATGTAATTCTTCTAGACCCTGAAGGAATCATCATCCAACCACTTACATCTACAGAATATGCCTCTAGAACTCTGAAAAGAGGAGTAGCCTATGGATGGCCTCCTGCCCAAGTAGACCCTCGAGAACTTAGTTCAGATAATCTGGTCGAAATTCTAAATTCTAGTGATGCTGATCTTGTGCGAACATTGGCTGCAAAGGCAAATCTAGGAAGAGGGTATGCAAATGCAATCTGTTCTAGTACAGGTATAGAACCTAGCCTTCCAGCGAAGGAACTAAACGAATCTCAGCGTAATTTAATCCTCAAAGAACTATCCGATTTACTTTCTGGAATTGATGGAGACTCTGCCTTCTCGTGGGCAAAAGACACGGAATCCCTCGCCATTATCGAGAAGGGTGATACTCCTGGAGAGATTCCTCCGTTCCTAGAGATTGCGCCTGTAAATTTAGCGCATTTGCAAGATGATTTGAGAATAGAATTTTCATCAATTTCAGCAGCAGCAGATCGATGGTGGGGTGCGCATGATGCTGCGGCATATGCTAGAAGAGAAATGGAGAAAATGGTTGAACTTGGAGAAGCAGAAGAAACTGTAGGAAGTCAACTTGGAAGGAGAGCAGAGCAACAAGAAGGAGCCATAGAAACTTTTCAAAAGAAAGCGGAAAAGGCTCAAACTAAAGCTCAATCAATAACGGATAATTTTACTCACGTGAATGAACTCATAGAACAAGTTAGATTAGCAGTTCAATCAAAAGGTTGGGAAGATGTAAAGACATCTGTTAAAGAAATTGAATGGATTGAATCGATTAATCCTGCAAA
>DASCRU010000204.1:0-8383 GCA_034400015.1 Candidatus Thalassarchaeaceae archaeon
GTTGAGACGTTTCTTGATTTCCGCCAATCTAGATCTTGCTCTATCGTGGTCTCCTTTGAGTTCTCTAGCACGCATTGATCCATCTTCCTGAGTGAGTGAATTTATGCGAGTGCGGATTTCTTGCTGTGATTCTTGATTCTTTTCAACCGCAGACTGAACGGTCATATGAAGAATTTCAGCAGACTCAAGAGAGGATGAGGCTTTCTCTACTATGGAAAGGCCTAGTGCCTTACCGCCTCCAAAAGAAGCAGAGGGTGAACGGCTAACACCGCCAACCATGGCTCCTGATGCTTCAAACACTGTGCCATCTAGTGTAACCATGCGGACCCCACCCATATTTCCTCGAGCGACATCCATATTCTGGACTATCAGAGTATCTCGAACTGCAGTCCTAACGGCGTTCTCAATTTGAGGATCAAAATCCAATAAATCCGCAGCAAAACCAACGACACCTGTCTGCCGAGAAACCATTAGTGCTCGGCCACCTGAACGACGAACCTGCATCTTATTGAGAGGTAGGAAAACTGCGCGACCTAATCTGCCTTCCTTAAGCCGACGGATGCAGACAGATGCCACTTCATCATCTCTGACGACGATATGATTCATCCCTCCTCCAAGTGCATGTGAAAGGGCGAGTGAGTGAGCATCATCTTTGGGAGCGCATAATTCGCTTAATGGACCCAATATTCCATCAATTTCTGCTCGATCTCGGATACTACAAATTGACTTTACAGCCTGAGCTTGATGAGATGAACGTCCAGATTTTTGCTCCATCTCTTGACGGGCACGGACCAATTGACGTTCTGCTTCATTCCTAGCATTCCTGGCATCCAATTCCTCTTGACGAAGTGTATTCTCTGCCTTTTGTAAACGAACCAATTCTTGCCCTAATCTCGTCCGTTCTTCTCCTGAATCAACACCACCTGATTCTTCGATTTCCATTTCCAAATCTGCTACTTCCATTTCTGCATCTCTATGGGAATCTTGTAAATCAGCGACTTGTCCATGTACTATATCTGCAGATTGTCTTGCTCGTTCTGTTTCTAAAGTCTGAACTTGGAGACGATCAGATAATTTCGTTGCTTCAGTTACAGCCTTCCCATAAGCCCGGTTTAGATCCATGGTCGCCTTATCGCCCTGTTCCATGGCCTTCCTTGCTTCTGATTCATCCGATTCGGCATTTTTCATATCCAACTTTGCTGCTTCGAGTTGGGTTTCTGCATCTTTAATCCCAGACAGATGTTTTTCGATAGAACCTTTAGCTTGATCAATCTCCTTTTTCAAGGTCTTGGCTTCAACTAATGCTCTTTCAGAAGCATTATTCAATTCGAGGATTCGGTCACCCGCAGCCTCAATATCTATCTCTAGGCGGCGGATTCGCTCCAATGTACCTCGTTCTGAAGAACCAAGTAATGCCTCCATTTCTCTTTGGATGCGTACAATTTCATCATCTAAATGCTGAAATCGAAGTTCGGATTTTTCACATGAATCTTTGAGTTCATCAGAAGAAGAAATGTAACGAGTCCTCTCTTCGCCTAACATTCGAATTTCTTCGAACTGAGATCGATGTTTTGATTGCATCAACAATGAACGTGAAGTTTCTAATTCCTCCATCAATTCACGGTATTTCAGTGCCTTTTCTCTTTCTTTTTCCAACGACTCAATACGTTCTACCTGTCCCTTTTCGAAAACATCGATCATCTCCAACTGAGATTCGACTTGCTTCCTTTGCCGATCTGCTTTTCGCAATTCTTCATCGTATTGAGTGACGCCAGCTACATCTTCAAGTACGCGTCTTCTCTCAAGAGGAGTCATGGTTGAAAGACTGGCCACATCCCCCTGTAACACGATATTGTACCCATCTCCTCTGGCTCCTGCCTCAATCAAAAGGCGCCTAAACTCGGTACTTGTTGAGGGGCGGTCATTCAAGCGATATGCAGAAACTGCTGCACCTTTAGGAGTGACTCTGACTGCTCGAGTGAAGCAGACTTCATCAGCATCGACTTTCAATCGACGTTCGCCTGAATTATTTGCAGGATTATCGAAAATAAGAGTAACTTGACAGGATTTTGCCGCTTTACTCCTACTACCTCCATTGAAAATTAATTCCTTGACATTCTGAGCACGTAGAGATTTTGTTGAGCGCGTACCTAAAACAAACTGAATCGCATCACCGCTGTTCGATTTGCCTGAACCATTTGGACCTGTAATCGCTGTGAACCCTTCTTCAAGATCGATTACAAGTTCACCCATAAATGACTTGAAATTCTCAAGTTCAATTCGTTTCAGATGCATAGCCCCACCTCATTAATCCCATCCATAATCGAGCACCTCGATGGCTTAGTCGGTACTTGAGGACACTTAAACCAACACGGTCAGAGTGATTCAATCAATTGGGTTTTAGAGTCGACTTGAAAGCGCCGAATTTAGATTGAACCTGTTGAACCACACTCAGAACATCCCACTCCACTGCAATAATGGCATAATCGGCCAACCTTCTCCTCGAAATCATCTGAAGAACCGAGTTGGAATACATCCTCTAAAATGTCTAAACCTAGGATTCTCCTCATTTGACCAACACTCATGTCTGACCCATCAAGTTCCATTCTACCTCGATAGCGTACACGGTTAGTATTTGATTTGGAGACAATCCCAGAATGGCTAGTTGAACCTCGACGGAAAAGGTATACTCCTCCAATAATCAGAAACAATTCGACCAATACTGAAGGAATGCCGAAAATCGAGGCCCATTCTCCATCTCCATTGGCAATTCCAATCAACGACAAAATCCCAAATATCGCAATAATTGCTCCCCCTATCATCAATGCCCATGAACGTCTTCTAAGTTGGCCACGAGAACTCAATCGAAGATTAAGTGAAAAGGACAAACCAATGAATGCCAAAATAGCTCCCGCTCCTCCAATCAGTAAATCTACAAGAGCGTAATTTCCTAATGGATGTAAACAAGGGGATTGTCCGGAATTATCTAAATCCTGAAAAATATCTGCCTCAGTGCATGATAATGTTGCAAAACCAATGAGGTCTACCTTCTGATTGTATTCTTCATGATGTGACCATAATCCCACTTCTACATTGATAATTACAATGAATAGTAGAAAGCAGCCAAATACAGAAAGGACGATGTGGGGTGTCTTCGACACAATTGCTGATTGCAAAGACTGGCTTTTCACGCTATCGCAATAAATTGCAATGTACGAATCTTCATGCATACATCGCATCAGCGACGGCCATGGCACAGAGGGCGCTGCGGTTCGATGCGGTGGTCGTTGGTTCAGGAATCGCTGGTCTAACCATGGCAGTCGGCTTAGCTCGAGAAGGACGAAATGTAGCTTTAGTAACCAAGAAACAATTGGAAGATTCGTCCACGAATTGGGCTCAAGGAGGCATCGCTGGTGTGCTCGATACAGGGGATCAAGATGCAATCGAAAAACACATTCAAGACACTATAAATTCAGGTGACGGGTTGTGTGATGAACGGATGGTCAGAAGTGTGGTCATGGAAGCAGCCGAACGAATTCATGCTTTGGTTAACGAAGGAGTTTCATTCGATCTTTCTTCTGATGGTTCCTTTGATTTAGTCAAAGAAGGAGGGCACCAAGAAAACAGAATCCTGCACGTCAAAGATCGTACTGGTGCAGCGATAGAAGGGACACTAATCAATCGATTACACGATGAAGATGTAACAATTCTAGAACAATGGATGGCTATTGATTTAATCCTGCAGAAACGAGGAGACCCCTCAAAAGGAATTCAAGGGATTTGGTGCCTAGACCCATTAGGAGAAGTTCAATCAATTTCCTGTAATGCAGTAATTCTTGCTACAGGCGGAGCAGGGAAGTTATGGAGAGACACTACAAATCCGTCAGTTGCCACTGGAGATGGAGTTGCAATGGCTCATCGGGCATTTGCAAGAACTCGACACATGGAATTCGTCCAATTTCATCCAACTGCACTTGCAATGCCGGGAGAACGAACCTTTCTGATTACAGAGGCACTGAGAGGAGCTGGGGCCGTATTGATGACCTCGGAAGGCCATCAGAATTTTCAAGCATCACAAGGAAATCCAGAATTTTTTTCATATATGCGAGACGTAGATTCTAGGGGGTCCCTAGCTACGAGAGATATCGTTGCACGTGCCACCGACAGAGTCCTCAAAATAACAGGGGACTCACATGTTCTATTGATTACTGAACATTTAGACTCAAAAGAATTGGAAGAAAAATTCCCTACAATCCATCATCGTCTTTCATCAAATGGAATCAAAATCGGAATTGACCCAATTCCAGTAACTCCAGCTGCTCATTACATGGTTGGAGGTATAGAAGTCGATGAGGTAGGCAGATGTAAAAAATTAGACGGTTCCACATACAAGGGGCTTTTTGCAGTCGGAGAAGTAGCATGCACTGGACTACATGGGGCCAATCGACTAGCTTCAAATAGCCTCCTTGAAGCAATAGTAATGACTCATCGAGCATTAGAATATGCATTGAAAACATCTGCTAACAATAACAAAAACCGTGAGACAGATATTCCTCTTTGGCGTGCTAAAGGATTAGAAAATTTGATTGAACATGCTCCAATCAAAGCAGATTTGGAAGCATTGCAATCGATAATGTCAGATGATGTAGGACTTCTTCGGAGAGATGGCCGTCTTCAAAGAGCACAACGGAAAATTGGACATATCACCGAAGAAATTGATCGGACATGGAGGAGTTGTTTTCCAACGAGAAAATTGGTTGAACTGAGAAACATGTCAATTGTGGCATCACTTGTTGTAGAATCTGCAATCTCTAGAAAGGAAAACGTAGGGTTACACTACAATTTAGATCAATGAATCAGAATTCTCAATCGCCACTGACTAAATTGACAGGACACGGACTAAATCCCAAAGTGTCTGAGTTCTTGGGACTGAGATGCCATGGACTTCGGCCCTTTCCACCAGCGCCCCACATATCCAATCAACTTCCGTTGGATTCCCATGCATCACATCTTGAAGCATGCTACATCGATTTTCAGATGTAGATTCCAAAACATTGTCCAATGTACTTTGCAACTCATCAAAATCAATCGAAATACCCTCTAATTCCGCTACTGTTGCACCTTCTACCATCACCGAAATAGCCAAATCATGAAGAGGAGAATTGAGGATTTCACCATTTCGAACTCCGCAAATAGCAGCTATAGGATTGATGGCCAGATTAAGCAGTAATTTTTCCCATACGAAAGGTAGAATTTCAGGAACAGACATTGGAGAAAGCTTCGCTTTATCTAGAATTGTAAGAAGGTCAAATAACAAACCTTCGCGGATAGACAAATTGTTCTTTTCTAATGGGCCTAAGACAATTCGACCGGATCCACCCAATCTAATTTCCGCAGGTCCAATTCGATTTGAACCATGCGTGACACTACCTCCAAAGACCCTCCCCTTTCCAACTACGGATGAAATACGATTTAGATGCCCTAGACCATTCTGAATCCCAATAACAAAACCATCACTCACAAGATGATTTTCTGCCAACATCGTCAATTCAGATACCGAATTTTGTTTACAGCATATGATGGCGACATCTACTCGTTGATCAGATTCTAATATTGAATATTCTATAGGTTGTAACAAATCAAAAGATGAATCACTAGAATGAACAATTATGCCTCGATTTTGAAGGGCAGTGTTAGTTTCACCTCTAGCATAAATAATCGGTGATATCCCAGCCTTGGCAATTCTGTAAGCGAGTAAACTACCAATCGCACCCATTCCGAATATTCCGATTCGCAATCTCTCACCTCAAGCCACATTCAGTTTCGGGAAGGCATAGGGCTGCAAAATGAATCTCTATACCTATGGTTGAAGACTCAAACCATATGGCTGAAAAACCTCCAAACACCTCTGGACGATTAGTATCAATCGATATTGAACCATTTTCAGGAATGTGATCTGGAATAGTAATGTTCCAAACTGAATCCAGAGGAATTGAAGAATGAATTACAGAGATTAGCGACAGTGAGACATTACCTACATTTGAAAGAACAATAGGTGAATTAGATACATCCAAATTTAATACCATTAACTCACCATTTACGAGTACAGAAGGCCCTCCAGATAACTCGTAAACAGCAGGAGAAGAACCATCACATACAGTCAATATTCCAAAATTAGGTAAGAGGAGGCTCCCATTCTGAATATTTTCAGAAAAATGTACAATCTGAGAGTCGTTTTTGAAATTCGAAGGAGTCCAAGACCAATCTTCTGAAAGTAACGTATCAGGAGATGTAGGGCAAGCACTAGATTGATTCTGATGCCAACCGATTGCATCTGCGTTGAATGGACTCACGTAGTCGAATTCTGTATAGTTATCATGAGTTACTAAGGAACGATTAACATCAAGCAGTGGAGCAGTCAAGGACAAGGAAGTTCCATTATCAGATTGATAAGTAATTGTTGGACCAAGAACACCCCCATCAGAGGACTGTGGAGCCATTTGAATTGCCCCCTCTAATGGTTCAACACAAACTAACTCTGGATTTTCCAAAGTGATATTCATTGGATCAATTATGGGGTGTGATTCCCCTTGCACTAGACTCCACATCGGGTCACCCAATGTTACATTTGCAGGCAATGATTCCAAACCCACCACCATCCTGACGCAATGATTTTGCTCAGAATTAGATATCCAACCTTCATCCAAAATGCGAACGGAACCCACAACATTCACTGCAGTCTGATGATAAAATGTATTTCCATTCGTGCTATGGAACATTAAATCAAGATGTATCATTCCCGTTATGGAGTCTGTAGGAGGTTCTAATCGGATTTTCAGTGTCTTTGGAGATTGTTGTGAAACTCCAGAATATGTACAATCAATACCTGAGAAATTGTTTTCATCGGGACACATAATTTCAATCCCCCAACCATCGATTGAACCTGAAGGAGATACATGGGCTCTTCCTGAAAGTTCTAGCAAACCAGTTGTGGAAAGAGTGTACTCCAAAGTTGAATTATTACCACTAAGAATTTCATGTGCAGAAACCCAATTAGATGAATCCAAATCATCTTCCCAATTTTCCATTGCACTACTTACTTCAAATGAAGGTAGGGCAAGTAACAAAAAAACAACAATAACCCAGTGACCCCAATACATCTTATCATTCTCACATCCAATTTCGTTGACTACCAAAGGAGTTGGAATCGTGTCGGACTGGAAGCGGCGCCATACTGCAAGACTCCCTATTCCAATCCATAACCAATAATCTCCTTGGAAATAAACCAGAATTGCAATGGCCACTGTGACAAGAAGACCCAAGGCCTGGTAGGAGGTGTCTTCACTCCAAAACCTACCTGAATATGCAGAGAAAATATGATCTCCTGGAAAATTTGGGATCGGTAGAAGTAGAATAAATCCAACAATCATCATACCATGACCTGCCAGCATGAGGGGAGAAGCCCATTGAGTCTTGTATAGGATTGAGTCACCAAAAAACGTCGAACCAATAGCTGTCGTGAACCAATTCAAATTCAAAACAAAGGGAACTTCATCAATAATACTAGAAGAATTAGGAGTACAATACAGGCCAGCTAAAACAAAACAAATTCCGGAAACAATCATAGTTACAGGTAAGACCAATGAAACTTGAGCAAGGCTAATCGGATTAGGAAATCGAATCTCATCTATACGGCGTAGTTGAAGGATTCCAATCAAACCGAATGGCCAAATCGGATTCAAAGCAGTAATTGGAAATGGGATACTTACGGGCAATAGGTGATCTACCTTTACACCATGACGCATTGCGATAAAACGTCTCAAAAAACTAGCCATTGCGATTGTAGCCATTATTGGCAGAGCATACTGAATCGATCCCATTCTAAGTGCAGCCAATGAAGCGGGGTCGATTGAAGCATTTACTCTTCCACTCCAACTCGCTCCAATTACACTAAGGAAAGCGAAAGAAAGACACCATAACAAGAACTGTGATCGAGAACCCACCACTGCATTTCTAACCGGATGAGGTTTGATCTGTAGGAAATAAGGCTCATCGTCATCGAGAACTGGAACCCAACCCAATGGCACTAACTTGGAACAAAGAGATTCCAAACTTGAATCTACATCATCCCCAATAGCATCTACATTCCAGCAGTAACCCTTTTCACCTTCTGAAATTAGGACGAAATGATCACTGATTATCTGCTCAAGAAAATCACGTTGAGACCATGATACTCGCTCTACGCGAATAGCCGGCACCTCTGTCTTCTCCAACCTCACCACCAATACATCGTCTTAGTCGTGGGATATGACCCTTCATGTTCAATCAAACTAAACAAAAACAGTCATTTGTTCTTGAAACGCTTCAATCGGAATGTTTCCTC
>DASCRU010000205.1:0-5086 GCA_034400015.1 Candidatus Thalassarchaeaceae archaeon
CGATTCTAGGTGTCAACCTAACCAATCGAGAATGAACCCTTGGAGATGGTACGAAACAATGAGGATGGACAACTGAGCCAAGAGTTACATCCCAATCTAATGCAGTAGTCAAACCTAATGAACCCATAGAATCAGGGCCTCCTTGCATAGATAATCTTTCAGCAAATTCCTGTTGAACCAATAAAACAACACATCTAGGTCGTTCATTCACGGGCAATCTACTAATTCGATCTATCAAAGGACTGGAAATTTGATATGGAATATTTGCAACAATATGGGTTGAATTTGGCCATTCTACCTTCAAGGCATCTCCATGATGTAGATTGAGTCTATCAGAAAATATCTCTTCCTTGAAATTTCGATTAAGATGATTTATTGCTTCCTCTTCAATCTCAATGGCTGTGACTTTAGAACCTGTGCGAAGAAGATGCAAAGTCAGAGAACCTGGGCCTGGACCAATTTCAATCACATGTGAATTCTCATCAAGTGCTTCATCTGCATCTCGACACAATGTAATCGCTTCATTAAGAACAGATTCATCATGTAGGAAATGTTGTCCTAAAGAACGAACTGCTGAACGATGGTCCAATAATAAATCAATCAGAAGACGAGCATCAACGTCTTCCATCTGAAGGTTCACCCAGCTCGAACAAGCATTGAAACTATGCTCGGAAGCATTCCAGGATCTCGGAGTTCTTCATTGAATCGATTCGCAAGAGCTTCTGCTGCCTCAAATCCACAATCTGCGGAAACAGCAGAAAAATCAGCCCATCCCGACCCACGCTTCCGAACCATTTCTTGTGCCGTTGAGGGACCAATTCCTGGCAATAATTGAAACATATGCATCTTACGATTAATTGGTCCACCTCTATTGTAGAACACAAGAAAGACAGTTGAGTTAGCATTGATAATTTCAGTCAAAACAGAGGCTAAATCAGACTGAACCGAGCCAGAAAGGTCACGATAACGAAGCATGCCCACAATTCCTTCTCCATCAGTCACAACAATACGTTCACCATTGGAACCACCTCGGTATCGAATTAGATACAAGCCTTGTTCTGTAATTGCATGAGATACTCCAGGTGAAACTCCCTGTGGTTCAGTATCAAGAATTCTAATTGTCCATTCACCAGAAAAATCGGGGGAAGTTGGTGACGGCTGCATTATTCTCGTACCTCCATTGACGTCTTTAAACAAGGATTTTTTGGTTCAATATCTCAAGAAATCTGCTTGACATGGGTAATAATCTGATCAATTTCACCTTCTGAAATCTGAATTCGATGAGGTGCTAAAATTACACGTATCTGAGATGGGGAATCTGGGCGAATTTCAGCAATCTTGGAGCGGAGCATACCATTTTCTGAAATGCATTCAACATCCGAAAGAGCATCAAATAATTGAGTGAAAATCTTGTCAGTTGTTGCCTGACCTCCTCGGTTATTACTCGCCGCCCATTCTGCATGCTCCATAGCCTTCTGTTGCTCCATAGACTGTTCTTCACGCTCTTCATTAGCACTCTGAAGAAGGTCACGAACCGTAGAAAAATCGATATATTTCTTTTCCGACATATTATTCACTCCGATGGACGTAGATGTTCAGGACGCGCTATTACGGTCTTCTTCTTGTTCTTATCAGAAAAAGCAACGACATAAGCGCGACCCTGCTTGGAAACAATAGTTCCAGTCATTCCCTGGAAACGACGATGAGGCATACCACTCTGTTGGCCACCATCCAGTACAATGGATACGAGGTCGCCTTCTGAATATTTATGCATTATTCGGCCAATGTTTACACGACCACGCTGGCTTTTAGAACGCTTAAGAATGGAACGAGTACCTTGTCGGGTGCCGTGAGTTCTACGCATGGCTATGCCTCCTTAGGGTTCGGGCCACCTACGCTTCACTCTTAAGTTCGTCGCAGCGAGAAACGGAGGCTTCATCGCACATCACTCCGCATGAATATCAATTACATCCAACCATAAGACACTACATTCTGACTCAAGTATCTCTGCAACAGAAGGAGTTGTGCGGCCATCATCTGAATGGACCATTTCCTTCACATAGGTACCAGATTGACAACGAACATCGAATTGTATCTCTTTATCTTCGATCTGGACATTTTCTACTGAAATTACTTGGCGCTTTCGAACTAAATCTGAACGACGATGTGCGACTCTTTTTGGTGTTCTTTGCTCAAGCATTACCCCTGCTAATTCCAGAATCTTGGACTCTGAATCATCAGGAATCTCGCCATCAATTTGAAATCTTATTCTATACGACTTCTCTGCCTTTGTTTCTTTGATTCTAGCTATTTCAGACCTGTTTGAAGGTCGCAATGCATCTAACTCAACCTTTCCATCTGCTCTAGAACGAATCGTTTCCAGAATTTTTTCAACATCGATTGTTCTGATTCTAGGTTTCTTCACTTCTACAACAAATGGCCTACCTCTACCTAGACACCTGACATCGATATCTTCTCTCCCCATCCCATGGAAACTTGTATCCGCTGCTGAAAGAACCTCACGAATGGGTTCTCCAATGAGATCTTGAACTGAATCACGATACTGTAATCCTGTTCCTTCACACGATTCACAGCCACCATCACGCCCTTTACAAGCCCTACATGGCCAACGAGTTTGAGGGACATCTTTCGCTAGTTTCCTATATCGTCCATAAAAGAAGACTGGACGGATCTCTGCCTTTACACGTAAAGTCAAGGAATCGACTAATATCATTACATCAGGTAGTTCCTTTACCATTTCAACTTCATCCAACTTTTCCTTCAAAGCTGTCTCGACTGCTCCTGCAAATGATGCTTTGAGAGGATTGGCCCCTCTAGCTCCAAATCTCTTGCGAAGACTATCCTCTTCCTCGATGAGTTCCTTGCTGATATGGTATCCCATCTGAAGTGTGGAAAATTCCACTTCCCCAATTTCTCTCAATATTCGAATTACAATGTTGTCTATATCTTGAAATAAATCTTCACAAAAAGGACAAAAATTTTCAATTATTTCTGCAATGGAAGGGTCACGAGAAATGGCCTCCTCCCTGATTCTTGAACCATGAATCTCTGGAGGAGAATTATCCGAATTCAAACGCCCCCCTATTCTAGAAAGACAAAAATTGCAACAACCCAATCGGATAACATGGCGAATCCCCATTGGTGCAGGACAAGGGGGGGCGTCCAAATCCCTCAATGATGGCAGATCATCTTCAAACAAATCGTCGTCGTCAATAGGATCCTCGTCTTCATTTACTGCCTCAACAGGAACTAAATCATCCCATGGATCAACTGCTCCACCATACCCTGCAGTGGCATAAGACATCCATTCATCTTGATCTTCTTCGACCATATTATCGCCTCCTTGACAAGGGATTACCCTCACCATGGATTAAACCAAGGGCATAGTAAGACAGTTTTGAGGATTGTCATCAGTGTTCAATCCAAACTACCTCTTGCAATCGCTATCAAGTGGTCATATGACCATAGTCCGCTAGAACACCCACTTGTCCAAATAAAACGAATCGCATATCGCCCCACTGGTTCTGCTTTTGGCATTTCAATTCGCAATCTCTTGACTTCCTCCTCTATGCCTAAACGACGATGGGAATCCACCCATCTAGGCTTACAATTTGCACATGGGCATCTTGAACGAAGAATATGGTAAGGAATATCTAGAATCTCGCCATCAGATAATGTCAGAAGAAGTGACTCATCCTTCCTCTCAATCTGTCGTAGGATCGCCGACATAAATCTCACCAATTTTCACTCAGATTCCAATCCTTCGGTTCCTTTTCTCTCGAAAGTAGAAATTATCTTCAATGCAGCAGGAGTTAAAATCAAGGAGGCGATTAACGAAAGAGCAATCATTAACGCACTAAATAACCCAAAAGAACTGAAGAAACCCATCGAGGATTGAGAAATTATCATGAATCCAGTGATATCACTTAATGCTGAGCCAACCAAAGCAACGCCACTTGCAGCACCCACCATAGAAAGAGCAGGGAGAACCTCGATCCCACGAGAACGCTCCTCGCGGAAACGTTCGACAACATGAATGACATAATCTATCCCTACTCCTAGCGAAATTGCAGCAATTGCAACTGTAACCATGTTGAGACCATATCCAAAAACAGCTATTGCACCATAGAGCCAAACAACCACAATTAGTATCGGGAATGTAGTAATCACCGCTAAACTGAGTGCTCGTTCACCCCAGTTGAAAAATAATATAGACATCAGAATGAATGAAAATATTCCGATTGAGGTTCCAAACGGTCCAATTAACATCAACCCTACAATAGCACTTGCAAGAATCGAACGTGTCTCAAATCCGTCCCTTCGTTCATGTAATAATTCATTTTTGTTGGTTCTGAAACCCCACCATAATATTAGCACACAAAATAGAACGCCTAAGGACAATGAACCTTGTAGTTCAGATTGCATTCTTGAAGCTTGAATATATCGTGTAATCGGAGAACCTGTCTCAATCGACCAAGTAACTGGGTGTGTTTCATTTGCGGATGCGATATCACTGCGCTCTGAAAGAGTGGTATACGATAAATTCTGAAGTGGAGACATGTCTCTGTTCAATTCCGCAATAGCCAACTCAACTTTCTCGAATTGTTCAGGTTGACGTAATCCAAACCGCATTGACATTCGATTATACGTCGCATTGTTTCCATATTCATCCAACCAAGGTTGATTCTCATCCAAAGGAATTGCTGGCTGAATAAAAATTGAAATGATACTAGCAGGAATCATCGGATATCCTCCACTTTCGGGAATCCCATGGAGAAACATATGTCCAAAGAAATAGGTGATACAACCACGATCCTCAAAATCGATGAATAAGGCTACTCCTCCTCTGTATGGACAATTCACACCATTCTCTGGTAAACTGGAATCCCATCCTGTTTCCTCAAAGGGGCTGCTGTTGTACCATAAAGCAAATTGGGCAAATTCCAGAAGTTCATCGATTGCGATTAATTCCACTGCTCCTGATGGGTCTCTAGCAAATCTATCTGGATCGTTTTCACTGAGCTGATTCATATTGAATCTGAGTTGCTTAATAGCGAACAGAACA
>DASCRU010000206.1:0-14859 GCA_034400015.1 Candidatus Thalassarchaeaceae archaeon
TCAATGAATCATATGATTGCATTGAAGTCAATATGTTGGACTTTGTAGTGTTGAACGAGACTGCTGGTTTTGCCCTAGCTACGAATCTAACAGCTGGAGATTCTTATCGCTTTAATTGGAGTATGATTGATATGAATAATTACTCTACTCTTCAAAGTGGAAATATTTCTTTTACTCCTTCCATCTCAATTAAGACCGCAACAATTCCTTGGAATCCCCCAAATTCAGGAGCGGATAGATGTATACTCATGTATCTTGAGAATTCTTCAACAAATACAATTCTTGATTCAGCATTAGATTGTTTCACACCTGAATGGCCTAGAGTCAATATGACCAATGTTACATACGATAGGAACGCTACAACTAACGAAGTTGAATTTGAATTAACTGATCTTACTGTGGGTTCATCATATCAATGGTCAGGTAGAATTGAGGCATGGGCCAATGGCACATTCACTAATTTTACTTCATTGAATAACCAGACAATCTATGCCACAAATGCCAACATGACCGGTCAAGTATGGAATTACACAACTCCAAATGTGAGTGCTTTTTACTGTGCATACATCACGTTGTCTAATTCAACTAATCCATTTTTGGATGAAGATGGAATGTGCTTCCAGCTATATTTCGATGATGATTGGGATGGAGTATGGAATGAAGACGACCTTTGTCCGAATACTACTGCAAATGCGACTGTAGATTTCAACGGATGCGATGCTACACAGAGAGATTCTGATGGGGACGGATATGTCGATGCTTCCGATGCATTCCCATTTGATGCCACTCAATGGTCGGACGGCGATGGAGATGGTTTTGGCGACAATCCAAATGGTACCAATCCAGATGCATTCCCAACAGATAGTACCCAATGGTCAGATGGTGACGGGGATGGCTATGGAGATAATCCAAACGGAAACAATTCTGACGCCTTCCCTACAGATCCGAATGAATGGGAGGATTCTGATGGAGATGGATATGGTGACAATGGAGATTTCATGCCGAACGATCCATCTCAATGGTTAGATTCTGATGAAGATGGCTATGGGGATAATTCCTCTGGGACCAATGGAGATGCATTCCCTCAAGATTCAACACAATGGTCAGATGGAGACGGTGATGGGTATGGTGATAATCAGACAGGAAACTCTCCTGATGCATTCCCAACAGACCCTAATGAATGGGTAGACTCTGATGGAGATGGATATGGTGACAATGGGGATTTCATGCCTAATGATCCAACTCAATGGTCCGATCAAGACGGTGATGGGTACGGTGATAATCCGGCTGGAACTAACCCCGATGCTTTCCCTAGTGATGGCACCCAGTGGGCAGATAGTGACGGCGATGGTTATGGCGACAATTCACAGGGCAATCTAGCCGATGCCTTCCCTAACGATTCGACCCAATGGTCAGATGTGGATGGCGATGGATATGGTGATAATCAAACTGGCACTTCTCCTGATGCTTGTCCGAATACTCCCGAAAACGCGCGTCCTGTTGATTCAACCGGTTGCCATGAATCGGAACTAGATACAGATGAGGATGGAGTTACTGATGATATCGATATTTGCCCGAATACTCCTGATACCGAGTCTGCAGATGAGAATGGTTGTTCAGCATCTCAGCGAGATACAGACAGTGATGGAGTTACTGATGATATCGATATTTGTTCTTCCACTCCATTAGGCGAATCAGTAAATTCTGTTGGATGTAGTCAGAGCCAAATTGATGATGACCAAGATGGGGTAATGAACGATAGAGACAATTGTCCTTCTACTGATTTCGGCCTCATTGTTGATTCATATGGATGTGCTAGTAATCAACTAGACAATGATGGTGATGGAATTACTGATGATTTGGATACATGTGCCTCAACTATCCCATCATACTCTGTTGACGAACAAGGATGTGCTGATTATCAGAAGGATTCAGACGGTGATTCTGTGATGGATGATAAGGACCAATGTGCAAATACTCCTTCGGGAGAATCTGTTGATGTGAATGGTTGTGGGGATACTCAGAAGGATAGTGATAGTGATTCTGTGAAGGATGCTGTTGATTTGTGTCCAGGTACTCCTGGAATAGAGGTGGCTGATGCAGAGGGTTGCTCACCATCGCAGAAGGATTCTGATGATGATGGCGTAAACAATGCAATTGATGAGTGCACACAAACAACAACTGGGTCATCTGTTAACAATGTGGGTTGTGCTGCATATGAGAGAGATTCAGATGGAGATGGGATCCTCGATATTGATGATATCTTGTGCCCTTCAACTCCTATGGGTGAACAAGCAGATCTGATTGGTTGTGGCCCTTCGGAGAGAGATTCGGACGACGACCTGATTGTCGACGCATTGGATGATTGCCCAGGGACCAATATTGGGGCACAGGTTGATTCGGATGGTTGTTCAGCTAGTCAGAAGGATTCCGATGGTGATGGAGTGAAGGATGATCAGGATCTTTTCCCTGATGATTCTTCAGAATCTTCCGACAGAGATGGCGATGGAGTGGGGGATAATTCAGATGCTTATCCTGATGATCCTTCTGCATCTTTAGAGGGCGAGTTAGATAGCCCGATTGGCCTGATTTTGATTATCATTATTGTGTCTATTCTTGCACTTGGTGGTGGTGCACTTCTCTTCATTCGAAGCGGTAATAATTCCGACGGAGTAGAAGCTTTAGCAATTGCTAGCGAACAATCTAGTATTCTACAAGGAGAGCAACCCATTGAGCAGCAATCAGTCGTTCAATCTCAGACAGAGCAATTCGTAGATGAACAGGGCAATCATTGGATGCGACAGCCTGATGGTACAATGCTTTGGTGGAATGGAACTGAGTGGCAACAGATTGACTCTTGATTGGGAATTGCTTTGAACGGCGTGCCGTATTGGCCAAAGGATGAGCGCATCACGGGAGACAGTTGAGCGAGTTTTAGGAGCCGTTGAGAGTAGTGGTAGACATTATGGAACCGGCTTTCCAATGATAGCTAGTGAGAATGTAATCTCACCAATGGTGCGGCAGGCTTGTGATAGCGATTTACATGGTCGATATGCAGAGGGTTTACCCGGAAAGAGATACTACCAAGGATGCGATGATTTTGATACGATTGAATCGATTGGCATCGATCTTGCGAAGAAGGTATTCAATGCTCCGTTTGTCAATATTCAACCCACGTCTGGCACAGTATCCAATATAGCTGCCCTCAAGGCTTTAGTTAAGCCAGGGGATCGAATTACTGCAGTTTCTACTGCTGATGGAGGGCACATTTCTCATGCTCAAATGGGGGCTGTTGGTCTACGTGGTTTAGATTTGAATACCTATCCTTGGGATGCTGATCGCATGGAGCCTGATATTGATGCAGCAGCCGCGATGATTCGAGATGTTAAGCCAAAGATGGCTTTGTTTGGAGCGTCTGTTTTTCTTTTTCCTACTCCGTTGAAAGAACTCGCAGATGCGGCACATGAAGTTGGTGCTACTGTAATGTATGATGGGGCTCATGTTTTGGGACTCATTGCAGGTGGTGTTTTCCAAGACCCTCTCAGAGAAGGTGCGGATGTGATGACAGGTTCATCTCACAAGACATTCCCTGGACCTCAGGGGGGTTTTCTGATATCTAGTAGTGAAGATGAGAAGTTCCAAAAGAAGTTGAATAATGCAGTATTTCCGGGTACAAATTCATCTTATCATCTACATCATGTCGCTGGAAAGGTAGTCGCTTTGGCTGAATTTGAAGCATTTGGTACCCAGTATGCCAAGGACATAGTTGCTAATGCCAAGGTTCTAGCAAGCTCTCTTGCGGCTGAAGGTTTTGATGTTCTCGCTGAAGATCGAGGATACACCGCTAGCCATCAAGTTCTAACTAGACATGGAGGCGTAGATTCAGGTGCAGGACGTACTGCTGCTGCCGTTCTTGAAGGTGCAGGTATTATCACCAACATGAATATGCTACCAGGAGATACAAAGGCTATGTCTCCTTCAGGATTACGTTTAGGAGTGCAGGAACTTACTCGTCATGGAATGGGTGCTGATGAAATGGAACATGTTGCTGAATGTTTCCGTAGAGCTCTAATTGATGGTGAGGAACCAAGTAAGGTGAAGGAGACAGTGAATTCAATCCGTTCAAATTTCCAAGAAGTGAAGTATTGTTTTAGCGAGTAACTTGAGTTAAATCCAAACATCATTTTCTGCAGTAAGTTCACCCATTGTATCACCAGTGTTGACCACTCCTTTTGGTTCAATCAACATCACCTTGCATTCTTTTTCTGCAAATGGTTTGTGGCGAATTCCCTTAGGAACTATATGCATCTCACCGGTTTGCAATATGACGGTATGGTCTTCAAATTCGATGCCCATCTCGCCTTCAATCACTAGAAACATTTCATCCGTATTTTCGTGAGAGTGCCAGACGAAATCCCCTTGAATCTTTACGATTTTTATTTGGTAATCGTTTAATTCTGCAATCACTCTTGGAGACCAATGTTCAGTGAATAAAGTGAATTTCTTTTTGATGTCGATTCCGCTCATAATCTCACCTACATTGCTCTATATGTTTCTCCGTTTGATGATTGTTGCCATAATGAAAACTAGAGAAATGGCTCCGAATCCAATAGGTAGTGGAAGGAATGATTCTTCATTTTCTGGTTCATTTTCTTCACTATTGTTCGATTCTGCATTCCAGTCCATCCAAGCGTAGCTTGCGATGATATCCAATCCTGTTTGTAATCCCGATTCAACATTCCCTCGCCCCCCTCCCATTCGATTCAATGTGGCGACAGAATCAGTTTGAGCGTGTTTGGGTGTTTGTTCACATGTATCTCCTTCTTCCATGATGTACTGATGTTGTCCTCTCAACCAAGTAGCAGTATGACCTGCCATAATGAAATTGAAATGATCTGAATTCCCCTTTGTGTCGTCAATTACTCTTACCCACTCTGAAGGATGTTCCAATTGTTCGTTAATATCAATAAGTTCTGTTTGGAAAAAATCTGCCCGCTCCCTCATTTCATCTGTCACATTCAATCCCCTATCTTCGTAGTATGACCAATCATCAACAGGGGAGGTGAATTGGTAAAGCGTCCAGAATTCTTCGTCGCAACCACTTAGTTGGCTCGCCGCCGGAGTTGGTACTGGCCAATTGAGTCCGAACATATCCAAATTCAGATAGGTAACCGTGGTTCCATTTGGGATGGAATCAACGAAATGTATGCTTCCCATTCCTCCACCCTCGCTCGAATCTGAACCTTGCCATTCTTCATAGTCCCACCAACCCAGTTTCCATGTTCTTTCTGGAGTTCCATCCCATTTTGAAAGCACACTAGCAATTTCCAACAATGCTCCGCTGCCGGTTCCATCATCATAAGCACCATCAGATCGACAACCAGCATAAGTAACTCCAATCAAAGGAGGTGGTGAATAGCAAATAGCATCATGATGTGCACCTACTACAATCCATTCATCATCCAATGTGCCATTGATGGTTGCTACAATGTTCTCACAATCTGAACATTCGTTTGTTGTGAATGTTTGTTTCTCGACTTCAAAACCCATCTCATCAAGTTCTTCAGCGATCCAATTCCTTGCATTCTTATTTGCATCTGAGTCAATCTTTCGATAACCAAAGTCAGCCATTTGCAACATGTTATCATACGCATCATTTCCTTCTGGCCAGTCTTGAGGTGTTTCTGATTCGACTTGTGTACCGATAGTACCGGTGAGGTTGAGAAGAAGGAAGAACACAATAATGGTCCCCAAACCCCTAGTCATGTTACTCGAGACAAGCCTTCAGATTTGGACCCATGGTCGTCATTCAGATTCGTCATGATGTGATTTTGAAGTTGCAATTTTCCGGATTACGTATTCTATTGACCACTTGAATTCCATTTTCTCATGAATCAATCCCAACATCAGCCATAGACCCATATGTACCAATGTAATTCCAAACGCTTCAATCAGTGAAATTTCTGGAATTGTTTCAATTACTAACCCAAGTAGGGCGAAATGTAAGACATAGATAGATAGAGATAATCTGCCTGATGGAGCCAACCAATCATTTGTTTTAGACATCCATGAAGGCACCAGTCTGAAAAGGTCCCAAAGGAAAATAGTCCATGTTGCAGATACGATCACGAACCAATGATTCGCAGGGAAGAAAGTCAACACTCCATCTCCCATGGTTACAGCCCAATTTGTATTGGTAGTCATGGATATGGCCATTGTAGCGAGTAGAGTACTAATGGCCAATGAACCACTTTGTGTAATGTTTAGTTTCCAATTTTCGTTGAGGTGTTGTGCATTCAAAGTGCTACCGATATAGTAGAATGTAATCCAAGGAAAAAGTGGATATGTGCCACTGAAGAATGCTAATTGAAACCAATGGAAAACAGATTTTACACTGACCAAATCATACCAATCTGACCCAGGCATTAGATTCGGGAAATAGTGGAGAAGAACTGCTGTAAATACGATGATCCCAATTGGTTTGTATTTTCTTGTGTTCTCACCATTTGCCCATCTAAAAAATACAACATCCCTATAGGAAATTAAGGGCACAATGAAAATGCATAATCCCAGTAGTGTCAATATTCCTGGGGAATTCCAGAAATAGCGCTGGGGAAGTAGAAATCCAATTAAGAATTGTAACAAAATCAGAGAAAATCCTCTGATAATTATCCATTTGAGAATGGGTTCGCCATTGTCCTTTCGTCGCTTAAGTCCGCGATGTAATCCCCATCCTGAAATTGTGACAAACATTGGTGCAGCCATACCCCCAATAGCTGCAGAAACGAAAGCAAGTGGATGAGTTGTTGAAACTGGCGCGGGTAGAAGAGCAGCAGTATGCACTTGAACCATGCATAGGATTGCAAAACCTCTCATTGAATCTACATGATTCAGTCTCAATGACACTAGTTCACCGCACCCATGAGTCAATTCTACTTGGTGGTTGAAATTCGTTTTTTCCGATTTGTATGGCTAGTTCAATTCTTTCACGATTGTATTGTTCTAATTCGCCACGATGATGGACTGTAACCCATGTATCTCCTTGCATTATTTCTTGTCCTAATTCTACATCTAGTATGAATCCGACTGCGGAATCAATCTTATCACCAATCTCCCGTCGTCCAGCCCCTAAATCTAATGCGACAAGAGCCAAAACCATTGCATCTATGTCTGTTACAGTTCCATCGGTTTGCGAAGAAATCTCAGTAGAATTCAGGCTGCTATCAAGGAGGCCAAGTGATTGACATAGGCTATGTTCTGAATCAAAAACCGATGCATTAACTCCTTGGGAAATCGCCATTTGAATGAAACATTTCAGTGCACTTCCATCATGTAAGGAATCTTGAATCATTACAAATCCGTTTTCTAGGGTATCTGATTTACCGGTAGCATGTAACAATGCACCTCCTTGGGCACAAACTAATTCTTCAAGATCCCATGGGCCATTTCCGCGCATTGTTTCTATTGATTCGAGAACTTCAAGTGCATTTCCTATAGCACAACCTATTGGATGATCCATAGTTGTGAGTACTGCAGAAGTTTGGATTCCACATCTATTGGATGCATCAACCATTGCTTTAGCTAACTTCTGAGCATCTTCTTTTTCCGCCATGAAAGCCGCCTTTCCATATTTGACATCCAAGACTAAAGCGCTAAGTGATTCAGCCGCTTTCTTTGAGACAATACTACTAGTAATTAGAGGGACGCTCGCTATAGTTCCAGTGACATCTCTGATTGAATACAACCGTCGATCCGCTGGAACTAAATCATCGGTTTGTCCAACCATTGCAATACCAATGTCTTCTACTTGTGCTAGAATTTCTTCGATACTTAATTGAACATCAAATCCGGGTAAACTCTCTAATTTGTCGAGTGTCCCACCTGTATGCCCTAGTCCTCTTCCTGAGATCATTGGCACCTTTAGGCCACAGGCAGTTAGGGCCGGAGCCAAAGGGATGGACACTTTGTCTCCAACCCCACCAGTACTATGTTTGTCTACTACCAGATGTTTCCATTCTTGTGGCCATTCCAAGCATCTACCACTGTTCCTCATCGAATCAGTGAGAGAAGCAGTTGCTTCAGGGTTTATGCCGTGTGCGAAAATATCTTTCAGTATAGTCTCAACTTGTGAATCATCCCAACGTTCAGTACTTGAATTAGAAATTACATGGTTCACGAATGATTGTATCTCAGTAGGGCTGACCGTTCCATCTTGGATGGATTCGGTCAGGGATTCTGGGCTCATCTGCTCACTCGCCAAACTCCTCTTGATATTTCTCGCGGAGTTGCTCCATAGTCCATCCTGAAGATAGTTGAGTCTGGACGAATTCATGAGTCCATCCGTCGAAATCAAAACCATCCAACTTAGGGGCTCCAAAGACACCATCATCCTTCCCACTGGTAGCATCTCTAGCCTCGTTTCCCCCCGAGCCAACACTAGTTCCATCTAGAATGACCGCGCCTGTGTCGGAACTTTCGGGAGAACTGGTTTCTGCAATTGTATCAGAGAAAACATATCCAGTATCGTCTTCGAGAACTTCATCTACGAATCCTTCATCATCCTTCATCATCATTAATGCAAGTGCAATTCCTAGAGTAATTCCTGAAATAATTACCAATCCAAGTAAGATTTTCGCAGGAGTTGAATCCAAAGGATCCTCTCTTAGCCCGAATGCCCCACCTGGGTCATTTTCATCTGAATCATCCGTAGTTGTATCTTGCCCGTCACCATTGTTAGAAGGAGTATTTGTTGTAGATTCCGTGCAACCAAATTCAATGAAATCATCGAATCCATCTCCATCAGCATCTGCCTTATTTATTGCATCTATTGGACTAACTTCTCGTTCGACTGCGAGCGATAATTCTGCTGCATCTTCGATACAATCTCCATCAGTATCTTTGGAAAATGGATCTCCATCGTAATTGGATTCTTGAAGATTGGACAACCCATCTTCGTCCCAGTCTTGTGATTGTTCTGCAAGAGGGCTTCCAGGGACAATTGAAGATGTTCTGTTTAATCCACGTTTTATTTCATACCAGTCTGGCATTCCATCTCCATCTGTATCTGTAGTATCGTCGACACGATTCCAATCCTCATTGAATGAAGAAAGATATGCTGATGCAATAGGAGGTTGATGCAGAATTATCCCCATTTCTCGATTTCTCAGAGCACTATTACTGCCCCAGTTAATGCTAGAAATTAGGACAGATTTCCCGTCAATGATTACTCCTTTGTTGTGCAATTTAGTGATGTTTTCTCCATTAGACATCAAAATCGCTGTTGCATCTGCACCTTGAGTGCGATTCCATTGATTGTTTACGAGATTTAGAACATCGCGATCATCGAATGGGTCATCCGTGTAATATCCGTTTAGGAGTAGGCGAATAGTTACGTTTCTCTCAACTGCAGCTCGTTCTAGAGATTCAAGTAATGGGTTGTCTCCATACCCCCATCCCCATCCATCCTGGAAGTATTGTACCGAGAGATCAATTGATTCCTCAGCGGAATCGATCATATTGACTAGTCCTCCAATACAATCGTCAGGACATGTTAGGAGTTGTCCTGTGAATGGACCGCTGTAAGTTGTTTCATCAGTTGAAATGCTAAGTTCCATCAATCTGTTGCTCGGAGAAACCCAGTTGGAAGGTGTTCCAAGTTCGGAATCCATTGGGTTGAATTCCTCAATGTGGAGGTGACTTGTATCCTCATCCCATAGCATACGGCTGAGAACCATTTGAGCAGTAGCATTGTCATCGATGAATATTGACCATTCTCTATTTCCCGAATCTCCGTCAACTGGGAAACTACTGCTCTTCCAGTTTCCACTAGACATCCAAACTGAGTTTTGATCTCGCACTGCAACCTTAGAGTGAATATACTGGTAAGGCCCTTCAGGAGATGATGATGATGGAGGTTCAACCATCCAGAGTACTGTGGCTCCTGCGTAATGTAGATCCGACGCTATTCCTCTGTTTTCTGCCATGTAATCCCATGAACTGTATACTCCTCCTTCAAGGAGGATGGTCACGTCTACCCCTCTGTCGATTGCATTCTGTAGTGCTTTAGACAGTTCAGGGCTAGTCAATTCGTAAAGGTGCACATGAATTTCCGTTTGTGCTTGGTCAATCCAATTTACTAGATCTCCCAATGCATTTCCTGGAGAAATTGATGTAGTGATGTTTCCAACTCCTGAAAATCCTCCTCCATCACAAAAGAGAGAAGCCCCCATTCTTAGCCAGCGAATTTCCCAATCCGCCGCAGTGTCGGTATCTGGCATCTCGGAACAACCATCGCCCCTCATTAGAATCAGACCAGTAGTATCTGCACTCTCCGGTGGTGAAATGGACGAACCTGACCACCCTGAAATCATTGGATCGCCTTCGTCATAGGCAATTGCATCTACAACCGTTCCATCAGGTGCAGTTAGTTGGAACGAACCTCCGTTGTTTGGAAGCCAAGGCATATTGTACATCACATCACTTCCACCATACGCCTCAATTCCAGCATCTTCTAGCAGATGACTTGGGTCCGAGGTAATGATTGCAGATTCTCCTGGTGATAGGACCAAACGACGAAATGTGTCGTTCCAGGGGTCAGCATCGTTTCGTTGCCTACTGATATTCCATCCTGCAAGGTCGATGGTTTGTGTTCCTACATTTCTAAGTTCAAACCAATCATGCCCGCGTGAGTCAACTTCTTCGAACATGAAACGACTGAATTTGATTGATGGGGTACCATCCCAAACTTGTGGAATTGGATTTTCTAGACCAGGTGACGGGCTGAGAGTTGGCCACCATCCGAATCGAGGTTCAATAGATACACACGATTCGGATGAAAGCCAGTAAACAGATTGAATCATTGTTCCATCTGGATTCATCAGCCGAATAGTATCTCCAAAGTTATCCATGAAAGCCTCTTCAGGATGTAGAACTGCATATTCACCTGGCAACAATATCATTGTGGTTCGATTCCATAATTGATTGGGAGATGCAAGCATTCCACTCCCATCTTCGTCAAGGACATGCCATCTACTGAGATCTATCGAAGTAGAACCGTTGTTTCGGACTTCTATCCATTCTCCGAGAAGTCCCACGGAATCAGATCCCGACAATCCACATTGTGGCATTATTTCTGTAATCACAAGATCGGAAATCCCTGCGTATGGTACATCGAATTGAGGATTTGCTTGGCCTGGTGAAGGTGATGAAGAGTAAATCCATGAAGTAGCCGTAACGTTTGACACCATTGCTGCCCCCGGAAGAGCAGTATTGTAGACTAGAGAATTTACTGGATTACCTAACGCATCATGTAAGCTAATTGAACCACCGTTGTTGGATAACCAAAATGTCGATGGATCTGTCGGGCGGATTACAGCATATTCTCCTGTTTCTAGATTCAAATCAGATGTGGTAGTTGAATCTAGAGGCAATGTTGCGCCACCCATTATTGACCAACCAGTCAAGTCTACGGAAGAGGAACCGTTGTTCATTATCTCAATGAATTCACCAGTGCCTTGCAACGTTGCTGCCGTGTCGTTTCCAAAGGGGTTCGGGAGAATCTCCGTCATTATGACTTCGTATGTACCTCCTGTACCGCTGGTTTGATCTGGATTTGCTGCGGCAGGTGTTGGAGAACTAGACAATGTCCACCCGTTAGCGGCATCACCGGCGAACGGAGTCAGAGTTCTTCCTGAAAGAATGGATGTTTGCCATGTTAATGTTTGAACTACATCACCTGCGGGATCAACTAGAGAGATGGAGTCGCCGATTGAACGCATAATTTCTACTCCGGTTCCATTCATCTGTACTACACCATAGTCACCTGGGCCCAAACCATGGGGGCTTGTGATTGAACAAGAACAGTCAACAAGCGCTTCAGTCAGGCTGACATGACCTCCAGTTCCGGTCACAATTTCGAATCCTGCAAGTCCTACTCCTGTCGTTTCGTTTGATTGAACTCTAAATTCAATCCACTCTCCATCGGGATAGGTTGCATCATTCTGAGTTGCATTGACCATGATTTCGTTAATCGTTAATGTGCTAGTTCCATTCACTGCAAGTGCATCTGATTTTCCAGGAGTCGGGAAAAGTGCATCTTCCCAAGTTAAGCCATCAATGGAACGTACTTTCGAATGACCAGGCCTAGTTTGAGGATATGTTAATTCGTCTGTAATCGAACCATTAGGGAGGTAGACTTTGAGTTCATCTCCTCCATTGTTTAGGATACCAAAAATTCCTGATGCATTCACAGGAACTATTCTTCTTTCACCTGGCTGAATATGGCTGGAAGAAGGGTCGTTAATGTCGAATCCAATTAGATGATTCTCATTTATTGTGAGATTATTACTGGACGCGTCACGAATGAAATATCCATTCAAATCAACAGTCTGAGTGCCAATATTTTCGAGCTCTAACCACTCCCCTCCTGGCCATGTCCCATTATCTGGGGAGAAGAATGGATCAGCGAAAATCTCCCTGACTCTAATTCCCGAATCATGGTATGTTTGTTGACTACCTCCTGTGTTTGCACCTCCTGGTGTCAAAGAACTTGCTTCAATCCAGTTTGCGGTTGGGTCAGATGCATTTTGAATCATTGACACGCCTTCAGTAGGTCTAGAAGTCCATGTTGCTGAATGCACTACAGATCCACTTGGGTCCTTGAGAGTAGCTACTCCGTTTGTATTTTTGAGACAAAGCCCACATGAGCCTCCATTTCCGTTTCTTGCCATTACGATATAGTCTCCTCCAGCAACATTGAGATCAGTGGCACCTGAAGGATATACTACATAGGGAGTAGTCATTGGTAATGCACGGCTACTATGGTCTTCCAGAGTCCATGTTGATAGGTCAACGGTGGTTGTTCCTGAGTTGTGGATTTCTACCCATTCCCCACTTGTCCAATCTGATGGACCAACTGCATCTGTTTCTCCTCCAAATGCATTTACTAGGAGTTCCGAGATACAAACATCACCAATACAAGATGTTGATCTTGAACTTGTGTCTAAACTGTATTCATCTTCACCCAGAAAGACATCTTCATCGTTGGGCTGCCATCCAGCAAGGGCAGATGTCAGGAAGAGGAAACAAATCATTACGGAAACCAATCTAGGGCCTATTGGCGAGGTCATCGTTCATTTCAGGCCTAAACTAGGTATTGAGGTTGATGTACCTTGAATTGATTTTTCCATCTCAGATAAAACCGAATCCGTCGAATTGTTGAGCGAATGTGTAAACCATGATTGGCACTAGAATAATTCCCATTCCATGTGACCTGCGTATCCCAATTCTAGGTGGCATTAGCCCCATTAAGGTCCCAATCACTAAAACTCCTAATCCAATGAATCCAGTACTAAACCAGACAAGTGTGCTAACAAAGAAGATTACAGAGAGTACCATTGTTCTTAGTGGAATAAGTTCATGCAATTTTAGCATCCCTTTTGCCAATTGGATCATTACTGGGACTGAGAACAGTCCCGCAATAATTGTGATGGCTACTAGTCGGACGAAGTCAGATGGTGGTTCAAGCGTACCCCAAATATCGATGGGATAAATCATATTCAGGGCGAGAGCAGCTCCAGAACGAGGTCGACCAACCATGTATAGGAATCCTAGAACCATTACGGTGACAGCGGTATTAACTGATGATAGTACTGCAATTACTTCGAGGTCTTGAGTCGAAGTCTTATCGTTCTCATCGAACGATTCGGATGTATTCTCTGCAATCTTAATCAATTCATCGAAGTCGGTGTCTTCTGCAACTTCTGCTGATCTAGTTTTTCCGCCGTCATCTTCCTCGATTTCAAGTGGTATTGCCCCCACTTCTTCCATGAATAATCGGCGCCTTTCTGCAAGCATTTCATCAGGAGTCATATCTCTATTTGAAGGTGAATATTCGAAATCAGCAGGAATGAAGTTTGGGTCCCTCAGCCTTCCCGCAATATTCCTCATGGACATCACCACTACGGTTGCCTGTGCGGCTGTCATTCCAGGTAAGATTGCCATTACTGAGGAAACAACTGCTGAGAGGAATGTGGGAATTGCTAGAGGTTTCATTGGAGGAAGTTCCCAGTTTGGTTCTTGTTTCGGCATCTCTGAGGTTGTAACATATATGTCGATTAGGTTCGCAATTCCGAAGAGGCCTGCAAGACTCGGCATCAATAGCGTTGCTGATGGCATTCCAACGGGGGAACGAGCAGGTAATTCAAACACTGCCCATCCATACATGCCGGAGAGTATGAAGAACGAGAGAGCTACAAGTATCCCTGCTTTTCGTGAAGAACTTCCAAATCGGAGGTCTATTGCATTCCATTCTCTTTCGTATCTGAATGCAAAGATAGGAAACGAAACTCGGATTGGCTTAGGTAAAGGAAATCGCATCCATGCTGTTGCTTTTTGGAGAAATGATGGCCATGGTAGTCGAGTTGTTTCAGTTAGTAATAAGAAAGACGAGATGCTTAACAACAGCCAAGGAAGGATATCTCGACTCCCTTCAAACCAGTTAAGACCAGGGTTGTCTCCAAAAAGAAGTCTAGCGACAATAAGTAGTGGGATGGCCATAATCATCCCCATTTGTGATCCTCTTGCCGAATATGCAACGCCTTGAGCTGCTTGGCCGGTGACTAACATGCGATGCCCAGGGAGTAAGGCAAGCGCCATATTGTCATCTGGAGCGCCAACTAGGGCGCTAGGGATGTAGTTCAGAAAAGTAT
Source organism: Candidatus Thalassarchaeaceae archaeon (assembly GCA_034400015.1). Lineage (GTDB taxonomy): Archaea > Thermoplasmatota > Poseidoniia > Poseidoniales > Thalassarchaeaceae > MGIIb-N2. Next base: position 14,709 of record DASCRU010000206.1, read on the forward strand.
GCACTGTTCCACAAGATACAATCATTCCAGCGATGATGTCTAGAGGCAATCCAATGTTCATTGCTATTGGAGTCAAAGATACAGCAATTAGTGCCACATTGTTTACGTGAAATCCTGGTATGAGGCCAGTGAAAGTTCCTAGAATTGCCCC
>DASCRU010000207.1:0-2789 GCA_034400015.1 Candidatus Thalassarchaeaceae archaeon
ACCTGATTATCCCAATTTTAGTAGCGTAGTCTATATCGAAGGTACAGCCACTGATGGAGAGATATATTCTGGTTCTGGAGTCGTGATTGCAGAATGATGGGTATTGACTGCAGCACATGTGATGGAAGGTATGAAAGTCAGTGATACTTTTGTTTTCATAGGAAATGATTACGAGTCCTTCGATTATCGAATTTCTATCAAAAGTTATTCGATTCATCCTGGGTGGCCATTAGCTACAAAATATTCAGCAGATGAACAAGATCAAATTCTTGAAGAAGGAACAGATATTGCATTAATTGAATTGCAGGAATCAATTGATTCATCGAATGTAGACATAGCAATGTGGGACAATAGTACCTCTTCAATTCAACATTCTGAATTGATAAATTCAAAGATATATATTTCTGGTTTTGGAGATTATAGCGAAGATAATTCAATGTGTTCAGAACACTGTCTGACTGATTCAGATGGTTATTTCTCAAAGCGTAGAGCGTGGGAAAATACGCTTGATAGGATTGTTGAAGATATTCAATCAACTGTTGAATATGAAAATCAAACTGAATGGAAAGGTGGATGGGTTGTTTACGATTTTGACGGTCCTAGTGGAGACCAAAATTCACTTGCTTCTGGTGAAAAATATAATTTTGAACAGGGGGATTATTCGTATGCAGGACAAGGAGATAGCGATTCGAAACCCTTGCCACTGGAAGGCACTAGTGTTGCCGGTGATTCAGGAGGTCCAACGTTTGGTATGATTGATGGCAATTGGAAAGTAATTGGACTAACATCACATGGAAGTGCTGCTGCAAATTATGGAGATGTTGCATTCAATACTGCAGTTTTCAGCCATTATGATTGGATCTGTAGCCATCAAGAATTAGACAAGGAAATTCCGGGGTGCTAAGATGAATACTCAGAGATATCCTATCGTAGAAATTTTCCATTCAGTTCAAGGTGAAGGATTTCATACTGGTATTCCACATGTTTTCATTCGATTTGGAAATTGTAATCTCAGATGTGAATGGTGTGATACTGATTTTTTGAAGTTCACTGAAATGGAAATTGGTGAAATTGTAGAGAAGGTATTGTCCTATGAATGTAAACGTGTTATTTTCACAGGAGGAGAGCCAACAATGCAGGATTTGTCATCTATTGGAAAAATACTGAAGAGTCATGGTGTCCATCTATCAATTGAAACAAATGGTACAATCATAGTTGATCCTGTAATCGATTGGATATGTGTATCCCCTAAGGATCAATTGTATCCGAGTACGAAAATAAAACAGAGAGTTGGTGATGAACTCAAGGTCGTTTATTGTGGCCAAGATTTGTCCTTGTATGATGATCTAAAAAATGGTTTTAACCACCATTTTATTCAACCATGTTTCATGGAATCTGTGAGTATTGAGGAGAATGGTAGAAGTTTCCAAGTTGTGGAAGAATTGGTGAAGAAAAACCCAGAATGGAGACTATCACTTCAGACTCATAAGTGGATGGGGGTTTCATGATGGATAACAGAGCAGTCATGGCCTTATCGGGTGGAATGGATTCTACATCTTTGTTGGTTAGACTACTAGAACAAGGTTATTCTGTTACCTGTCTATCATTCAGATATGGTCAGAAACATTCGATCGAAATTGATCGCGCCGCAATGAATGTCAATCGATTTATTGATCAAGGATTCAACATTGATCACAAAATTATTGATTTAACAAGCGCAATGTCTTCTTTTCATTCTGCTCTAACAATAGATGGTTTTGATGTTCCTGAAGGCCATTATGAAGAAGAACAAATGAAGCAAACAGTAGTCCCTAATCGCAATGCAATCTTTTCATCAATATTGTATGGAATGGCTTTGAGTATCTCGACTAGGGAGAATAATGACGTTGTAATTGCCTTAGGTGTGCATAGTGGAGACCATGCAATATATCCAGATTGTAGACCCGAATTCTATGATGCCCTTTCTGCTGCATTTACGATTGGTAATTGGGATTCGCACCGAGTACGATTTGAATTACCCTATATTGATGGAGACAAAACCACAATATTGCGTGATGCATTGAAGTGTTGCAATACATTAGGAATTGATTTTGATGATGTAATGAGAAGTACAATTACTTCCTATAATCCGGATGTAAAAGGCCGTTCTAGTGGTAAGTCAGGGTCGGATGTTGAAAGAATTCTAGCCTTTCATGATATAGGTAGGATTGACCCAATCGAATATGTAGATTCATGGGATGTAGTTCTCGAAAACGCCCTCAATGTACTGAAGGAACATGGTGCTTGATTTGACTAATGAACGTGATAATGAATGGAAGGAAAAACTTAGCTCACTGGCATATAGTGTAACTCGACAGGGAGCTACAGAGAAACCGTTTACAGGAGAATATTACATGGAGAAGAGAGATGGAAATTATCTTTGTATATGCTGTGGGCATATTTTGTTTGACTCCTCAATGAAGTATCATTCAGGGTGTGGTTGGCCTTCGTTTCATACTGAACATGATGATGCAGGAATAACAAGAATAGTTGATCAAAGCCATGGTATGAATCGTATAGAAGTACGATGTGGTTCATGTGATTCTCACCTTGGACATGTATTCAACGATGGTCCGAAGGAACGTGGTGGCGAACGATATTGTATCAATTCAGTATCATTAACATTCGATGAGGAGATGGAAAAATGACTACTAGAATTAGACGATGGATTGAGACAGACACGGGACATAGGGTTCCAAACCATAAGAGTAAATGTAAACACATTCACGGACATAGGTATCGATGGGAAG
>DASCRU010000208.1:0-2162 GCA_034400015.1 Candidatus Thalassarchaeaceae archaeon
CTCGCTCCAGTTTCTGCACCCCTAACAATGATCGAAAACCAATCTTCAGTAGAAGAATTACCTTGGTGGAAGGTTACGAACATGGACAAGGATCGAGATCAAATTCATGACGCTGTTTGGATGGCGGTGGCTGGAATGAGCGGTGGCGAATGGGTAGACAAAGATGGGCGTATAGGTGTCATAGTTGATTTTGATCATACTCCTACTGAAGATGATGAATTACTTCTTGAGAGTTCAATTGATTTCATTGTTCAGTGGCGCTACCATCTTATTGATTCAATTGCCGGCAGAGTCTCTGTTGATCATTTGTTTGAATTGACTGAATTGCCCGGGGTAGTTTTGATTGAACTTGACGGACGTTTAGAAGTTCAGATGGAAGATGTAGTTCCTTACCATGGAGTTGATGGAGTTTGGGAAGAAACAGGGTATACTGGCGCTGGCTCGGTCGTAGCCATTATTGACACAGGTATTGATGGAGATCATGCTGGCTTAGATGATTTAGATGATGACAATGCTACAAACGATCCCAAGGTCATAGCTTTCTATGACCCTGTAAACACTCCCGAACTTACTAATGGAACTGAAATACATCCTTACGACGATCAAGGTCATGGGACCCATTGTGCAGGTATTACTGCGGGAACTGGCGCTCCTACGATGGTGCATGTTGGCGTTGCTCCTCAAGCACAATTGGTGGGCGTAAAGGTCCTAGATTCAGGAGGTTCAGGTTCATTCGCTACAGTAATGGCTGGAATGGAGTGGACAGTGGATCATCGCCATGATTTCAATATCAGGGCTGCTAGTATGAGTCTCGGCGGCCCTGGTGCTATTGAATGGACTTCATCGGAAGAAGAGTCTGTTAATCGGATGGGCAATCGAATGATGGCAGAAGGAGTAGCATTGTTTATCGCGGCTGGAAACAGTGTTGGTCCAGCAACGATAGGCACTCCTGGCTCTGCAGAAGACGTGATTACAGTAGGGGCTCTAGACAAAAATGGGGCAATCGCAGTATATTCTAGTCAAGGCCCAACAGAAGAGGGCCGAATAAAGCCCAATATTGCGTTTATTGGCTCTGACGTAAATGCCCCTGATTTCAACACTGGAACTGGTTATACTTCTATGTCGGGGACCAGTATGGCCACTCCTGGAGCAGCAGGACTGTCTGCATTGATGTATCAGGCAAACCCTGACTTGTCCCCATTTGATATTCGAAATATGATGCAAGAAACTTCCATTTATCGGCAATGTCATTACATGTTTGCAAACGAACCATGTATTGAGGATTTAGTTCCTAAAAATAGACAGAACAATGTCTACGGACATGGTGAAACTCGAGCACCTGAATCAGTTGCTGAGGCTGCAAATTATGTCTATAGCTTGGATCTTTCATTGAATGTGAGTTTGTCTACTCCTTCAGGAATGGATAACAAAGTACAAATTGAGCCCGGACAATCTCTTGAATTTGCACTTGATGGTAATCCAGTCGAGGTTCAGTGGAGAACATGGGATATGCGCGACACATGGATGGACGTTTCCGATTTTGAATTGGGTGACGTGAATGTTGAGGTGTCTCATTCCATGCTTGTAGACCGTCTTCAGGAATTACCAGGTGTTGAGATTGAAGGAAATCATACAGTTTTATTGCGATCCCTCCGTGGACCAAATGCTAGCACAAATTCAGTCACTCATATTCAGGTAATGGGTTCAGAACCGGTGGATAAAATCGTTGAAGAATCTGCCGGAATGGTTGGGATTTTGTCCGCCATAGTAATTCTCATGGCATCTATTATCGGAGTATTGCTCTTCATTCTAATGAGGAATTCCGAGCATGAGATTATGGAGGGAGTGGTTGCCGAAGAGGAAATTGATGAAATTGACTTAGTTGGTACATTTTCAGAGAAAATGGGGGCCAAAACTTCTGAGGCAGATAATTCTGAATATATTTATTCAACAATGACTGTGAAGGAATTGAAATCACATCTGTCTGAACGTGGGATGTCTACATCTGGACGGAAGGCAGAGTTAATTCAACGATTACTCGATCAGTGAGCCGATTACATGGCACTAGAACCTAGTGGAATTATTCTCTCTTCAGTTATGGCTGGAGTGGTAGCAATACTCGCTACCATTCTCATAGAACGAAGAGGAGGTGCAATTGGTGG
>DASCRU010000209.1:0-6622 GCA_034400015.1 Candidatus Thalassarchaeaceae archaeon
ATCAAATCCTTTTCGATATCCTTTCGAAGCCTACTTTCTGCTAATTGCTTGAATTCATCTGAACGAGCCTCGAGTGTAGCTAACCGTTCCTTGATTTCTTGGCGTTTAACCGCTAATGCAGCCTCAATTTCTGCACGCATTTCAGCTTCTCTGCGTCTTACTTCGATGAGTGCTTTGTTGCGCATTATCTCTTCACGCTTAGACATCTGTCTCTCAAGTTGCTCGACGACAGCACGCTCTTTTTGTTCCCTGAACTCGCCCAATCTTTGTTCCATCTCTACTTCCAAATCTAAAGCAGTCTCTTGACGAACCAAATCCAATGATGTCTCAAGTGAAATTCTTTCATTCCTCAATCGAGCATCAATCTCAGCCATAATCTGCCGTTTAGTTGCTTCTTCCCTAGTTGAATACTCAGCTTCAATCTGTTCAACCCAATTAGTTCTTCGAGTTTCGTGATCTGCTTCCATTTCATTTCTGATTTCATTTTCACGATCATGACGGAAACGTGCTAGTTGACTCCCAATCTCTGCTTCACGTTGAAGACGATATGTTTCGAATTGATGCTCGATTCTTCTATCTAATTCACCTTCGATTTGTCTAGTAAGGCCCGCCTCGATATCATCGATAGTTTGTTGGAAACTAATATCGAAACGATCACGAAGTCTTTGCTTTCTTTCAGATAAACGTCCAGCATATTGAGTCTCAAGCGCTTTGAGAACACTGGATCGTAATTCTTCACGTTTACGTGCTACAGCTAATTCCAAATCCTCCTGCATTCTATTCTCTAAACGATGAGTTTCTGCAACGAGACGTTTCTCTAATTCTGATTGAATATCTTGGGCTACGTCCTCTTCCATTCGTAGAGCTCTACGCTCATACTCTGCACGAAGTCTAGTTTCACGATCCTTCAACCTCTGCTGAAGTTGTTGTTCAAGACGATTTCGCAACGCCCCTCTAATCTGGATCTCTCTTTCAGCCAATCTCTCATCCAATCCTTCTTGGATTCGCTGTTTCTGTAAATTCTCCTCGTCTCCGAGTTGATCTTCCATATCCTTTCGAAGTTCAGATTCTAAATCCCTAACTTGACTCTGGAACGCTTGTTCTGCCTCAATCTCCATTCTCTCAGACAAGAATGCTTGACGTCGATTGAACTCATCATCCATATCTTGACGGAGACGTTCTCGAATCTCTTGTTGTGAAACCTTGATTCTTCGTTCTCTCTCCAAGGAAAGCATTTCTTTGAGTTGATTCTCCTCTCTTTCAAGACGGAGCATCAACTCTTGTTTTAGAACAGCTTCTTCTCTTTCGAGAACTTGCTGTTCGATAATAGAAAGTTCCGCTTCTAAATCAGAACGCAATGAAAGTTCGAGGTTTCTATATCCCTCATCATGGATTATATCATTTGCTTTGCGCATTGCGCTACGCATATTGGCCAATCTTTCTGCCTGTTCAGCGAGACGTAAACGACGCTCTCGATCCAACTTAGAACGAATTTCTGCCTCTTTATCTAACGAATCTATGGCTCTTTCTGTTCCTTCAAATGAGCCGACTGAAGAGCCAACAACACTACCTCTCAAATCAGCAAGAGAGGGCTTTACAGCCTCTGTACTCTGAAAGGTCTCCGACACATTATCCGTAGCCATGGGTTCCCATCCCCAAACTGTAACGGTTTTCTCATGGTAATTAATGTCGACAGTTCTTAACACTCTCAAAATAGCGTTTCTTGGGATTTTGGTAGAAACGGATTTTAGAAATTAACTTTGAAGCCTTCCATACATGCAGGGCATCGTAATTTTCTCTCACCCGGGCGCTGAGGAATTCTCAAGCCCCTTTCACATGCTGGGCAATTAATTTCGACTTTGATTACTTTAGGATTCAAGGTGAATTCATGCTTACAATTTGCACAACGTAAATCCGCAGGTCTAGAATCTATTCCAGCTACCAAAACATGTCGACACGAGGGACATGTGACTTTTTCTTCTTCCCAAGATTCTCTAGTTGGAGAATGTTCAACTTTCACTTGAGCGGTGCAAACTACACAATCCAAGACGCCTAAATCAGAAGGAAGGAGCGACTCACAATTTGGACAGTGAGCAGGGGGTGGAGAAACTCTACTCTCCACTTGGTAAGGTACCGGGGCTTCCTCGCTCATACTCTGTCCCCCTTACTGTCTCAATTGATGGCATATTTCAAGGGGTCGATTGCCCATCGACATCTTTTCCCAATAGAATCTTGATTGAATGAAGGGCTTCTTTGAACACATCTGCAAAGATATCTGCTACAGTTGTAATTCGTTGGAATCCAGTACCTGCGACCCACATTCCATTTAGAATTACAAAAAAAGCACTGGCTTCATGAAGCAAGACTCCTGCAGTAATCGAGATCTCTACCCCCATTAGAACACAAGTAACCAATGTAAGTGTCAATAAGAGGCTTAATCCAATGTTTACTTGAACTATCCTTCGAGTAGAACGAGCCAATGTAGTCAATGCTATTACTGCACGTGGATCCTCTCCAGGAATTAGCACATCTGCCGCTTCTAGGTTCACTTGATCACCTGAACCAACTGCAATTCCCACATCAGCAACAGCTAATGCCCCTGAATCATTGAAACCATCGCCTGCCATCAAGGTCCTTCTAGAAGCAGATCGTTTCTCTACATACGATGCTTTTTCTTCAGGAGAAACATTTCCTGTGCATTGGTTTGCTCGAATTCCAAGAGTCTCTCCAAATGATTCTACTGCCTTCTGCTCATCCCCTGATAATATCTGAACCTCTATTCCGAATTGACGAAGAGATGATACTAATTCCATTGCACCATCACGAGCATCATCATGAACAAAACGAAATAAAGCAATGGCCACTCCATCTTCTGACAACATAGAAACTCCGTGACCTGCTTCTCTAACTTCATCTAATTCTACAGATAATTCCTTAGGAATTATAATTCCTGATTCTTCTAACCAATCGACTCTTCCAATTTGGACTTCCTTTCCTCTTATTTTACCAATAACTCCTGCCTCACCATCTTGGATAGAAGTCACATTAATTGGTTCATGGCCATCTCCCAAAGAATTGATAATTACATTTGCATAGGGATGATTTGACCTCATCTCAAGGCCTGCTGCTAATCTTGATGTTCGTAACATCTCTATTCCATTGGCTAAAACAATACTATGGAGACGTGGTTGACCTGAAGTAAGGGTTCCTGTTTTGTCTAGGAATGCTAAATCAACTCTTGCTGCCTTCTCTAAAACATCACCACCTCTAGCTACTATACCCTTTGTAGAGGCATGTGACAGTGCTATAGCATGAGGAATTGGAGATGCAAGTAAAAGTGCACATGGACAGGCAACTACCCACAGTAAAAGGGTAGTAAGTACCGCTTGCTCTGTTTGACCATGAGCAAATAAACCAATTGTTGGTGAAAAAAGCAGGACAAGAGGGACCCACCATTTTGTGAATGACTCAATAGTTGAATGAACTCGAGGTGGGCGTTCTTTGAATTTATGAACCATGTCAATAAGACCTGCAAGACGAGTGTCATCTTCAATTGCCGTTGTTTCAACAATGACTGGCCCTCTGGTCAAAGTTAATCCTGCTTCCACAGATGTACCTACTGCAATCTTTACTGGAAGTGATTCGCCAGTTAATGGGGCTCTATCGAGATGGCCAGTTCCCTCGATTACGCGCCCATCTACTGGCACAACCTCTCCACTTCTAATCTCTATTCGGTCACCAATTTGAAGAGTTGCTATTGGGACCATGTCTGTAGTCGCACAATTTGACTGTGAACTGGAAGTAGGTTGCAAAACTGTTAGGCGGCGAATTGGAGGTGCTTCTTCAACCAATTTCATTTTCTTTTCAGAACCAACCAATCGAGCCTCTCTCGGCAAACGATCCAAACCCCCTTGCATAGATTCTCTAGCCTTTATGATGGCATTTTCTTCAAGGTGTGCAGCAAAAGCAACAAGACCCACTACCATCAATGCCTCTGAATACTCTTGGAGAACCATTGCACCTACAACTGCAGCAGTAGTAAGAATTTGGAATGCGAATACTCGATTCATAATGCTGTTAATTCCTCCAATTAACATAGGCCATCCAATCAAAAGAACGGAAACAAAGGAAATAATCTGTGCAATCAAAAGTTGCCCATTTGATTCCAATAACAAAACAATTCCCAGAATGGGTAAAGTAGACAACGCCCCTAGAAGTTGCCATTGATCAGAACGTAATGATCCCCCTTTACTTATCATAAGAATCGGTTCGATTCCTATGATTTCAAGAAGGCCCTCTCTTAGATCATTCTGCATGATTGAAGTTGAATCATGCACTCGTTTGATTTGTATCTGCCCATCTATCATCTGAACATCCAATATTCCAGGGACATTCAAAATCTCACGTCTTATTGTACGACGATCGATTATACGATTATCTTCAACCATCTTCGGAGTGGCCCCTTGAACCGTCTCCCAAGGACGTTTAGAAGGGAACCCAATACTATCTAAAACACGAGAAATCCTAGAAACTGCAGTCAATGAAAGATCAACATCAATGGAAATCTTACCCTCCATTACTGAAACGTCACAAGCTTCCACCCCATCTATTCTAGAAACTGCATGGTTAGCCTTGGTTGCACAATCTGGACAATCCATTCCGGTGATTTCCCACTCGAATGATTGGACTTTTGCCGCAACCAAAACCATCTCATCTTGATTTGCCTTTGTCTCAGCAACGGCTAATTTGCGTATTTGTTGATCTTCTCTAGATTGACGAATAGATTTAGCCTTCAAAGAGGCTGAATTGGCAGTTGATTTGAATGTTGTAACAATTCGATTAAAGATAGAACCTACTGAATCAACCACAGAAGAAAAAATTGCAGATACCTTGCTAGATGAATTAGATGGTGATATCTCTGCATCTAAAACATCATCCATTTCAGAAGATGACCTAGATTTAGATACAGGAACAATGGGGTCATCAAGACTTTCGACAAGCAATATGTCGTCGAATGAATCCTCCATCGTTTAACTCGAAGGAATGGTCACCCTTGAACATCACTACCACGGTTCATTCAAATCTGTTCACAGTCAAGAAGTACCATGGGACATGGGGGGGCGGCGAGACTTACCAACCAAAAACGTCCCAAAATGCTCATTTGTGACATTGATGGAACTCTAACAGATGAGAACTATACATTGCATCCAGGTCTTCCAAGTGCTTTCCGCAAATTAGAATCTAGTGGAATCCCTGTTGCCTTAGCAACTGGAAATGTTAGACCTGTAGCATGGGCCCTAGCTCGTCATCTTGGTTTATCCGGACCATTAATTTGTGAAAATGGCGGAGTAGTGTGGGATTGGAGAAGAGATGAAGAAGTTCATCGATTAGTGGATGGTGAAAGAGCCAGAATGGCATGTGAATGGCTGGCGACTCAAATTGATGGTTTGGATCCAGCTGGAATTCTTTCCAATGCTTGGCGGGAATCAGAATGGTGTCTATACACTGAAGAAGAGTATATTGCAATTGTAAATGCTCTAAAAAATTCAGAATGGAATGACCTAGAAGTTGTTCGAACAGGATTTGCGATCCATATCAATGAACCAGGATTGGACAAAGGCCGAGGAATCACATTCGCTTTGGGAAAAATAGGAATTAATCCAGAAGATTGTATTGGGGTTGGAGATTCTCCAAATGACCTGCCAATGTTCAACACAGTGGGTTGGTCTGTTGCTGTAGGTTCTGCGTTTCCTGAAGTAAAGGATGCCGCGGATGCCGTTGCTCACGAAAGCCTCGTAGGGGGGCACACAGTAATTGCAATCATAGAGGAAATTCTGGCACTACCGGAGTGAAATAATGAGAAGTGATCATCTTCCATTTCCAATGCCTGAACGGCCTCATTCATTGATTCAAGAATGGAGAGACCTTACTTTCTTACATTGGGAAGTAGATCCAAATCAATTAGCAGCATATATTCCAGATGGGTTAGAAATTGATCTATTTGAAGGAAAGGCGTATGTGGGGACAATTCCATTCATGATGAAGAATATTCGACCTCGCCTAACAATTCCACTTCCAGGAATCTCTAACTTTCCTGAATTTAATGTTCGAACATATGTGAAAAGAAATGGAAAAAGTGGCATCTTATTTCTGACTCTTGATGCTAAAAGTCGAATCACCTGCTTCTACGCACCACGTGCTTACGGACTTCCTTACAATTATTCAAAAGGTAAAGCGATAGTCCAAGGAGAAAGCCATAGATGGAATACAATCCGACCAGATGGGACTCATTCATTCTCAGGGTTCTGTTCGCCAATAGGTCCTGAAAATACTCCTCAATCAAATTCAATAGAAGAATTTCTTTTTGAGAAATATTGTCTGTATGTAACAAATAATAATCATTTGTTCATAGCGCATGTTCAACACGAACCTTGGGTATACAGAGGGGGGGAAGTTACAATTCTAGAAAATGATCTTACCGATTCTTTCGATTTAGGTATAACCGATTCTCTCAAACCAGATCTGGTGCATATGTCCAAGGGAGTGAAAGTTTTCACATGGTCTAACGAAAGGGTGGGACAATGAATCTAGGGATAGATAGAGATGTTTTACTCCTAGATGG
>DASCRU010000210.1:0-6444 GCA_034400015.1 Candidatus Thalassarchaeaceae archaeon
CACATCGACCACATGTTTTGCGGTCTGGATGGTTTGCTAGGAATACACCTGGCCCACAACGAGGACAGAAATCCCCATTTCGAACCAATGTCCCACTAGAGACATCGTACTTGCCAACCTTTGCTTCCTTCCACTTTTCCCCCATCTGAATCACTCCTCCTCTCCAGTAGATTCTGAAACATTCGTTTCTTCCTCTGCAGGCGATTCTTCGGCTTCTGGTTCAACCGGCGCTGCTTCTGAATGTGCACCTCTCCTAACATGTCGATCCTTAACATAAGATGGGACTGTTGCGATTGCTGCTTCTTCATTCTGATACACATGAGCTACTCCTGTAGTAGTAGAACGCCCGAACCTAGATGTGACTTCCATGATGTAGGTTTGGGATTTTATTGACCCAGGTTCCATACGATTGACCATTGTAATCAATTCACCGAGACTTGGAGTAGGTGCTTTGGGATGTTCAACTGTGAAATGAAGTTCCACACGTTCAAGAATGTCGTTGTCAATTCTATTGTCAATGTTCATTCTATCACCTAACGTATGTTCACCTTAAGAGCATAACTTCCAGGACGAGTTATACCCATTCGCTTTCCAACCTCTGACATCTCAGGATTAAAGATGATAACGAGACCTTGCCAATCTCTGGAAACAGGAGAAGTAGGGCACTGAGTGCATTGTACTGAATCATTTTTGTCTTCAGGTTCAGGTAGTATTGAATGGCATTCCCCACATGCAAACGGAATTACGGCCATTTTATGCATCCTCCTGAAGCCATTCATAGGCGCCAAGACCAGGTTGTTTACAGTTCAAACCAATCTTGCTGCTTCTTGGATCGTTGTGATTAATCGACTTAGATACGATTCTAGCTCTGATATGAGTGGATTCACCAATATGACGTCCAGAAGATGAGCCAATAATTCTAGCAATTCCTTGCCCTAACTCGACATTTACTGGCTCTTCAAAAATTTGTGACTTGTGTAACAAAGCTTCAGTAGGTCCAATGAGGACGAAAGCTCCGAAATCATTTACCTTCTGGATTTTCCCGTCGACAACTTCCCCTTGATCCATAGAGAACATCAATGCTTGATAACGAACATTCTGATAGATTGCACCATCTCCATGAATTACTCTACCACGTCCGACGACCTGATGATCATATGTTAGTAAAATGAAATCCTCAGTACTTGGATCATACCTACCTTCAAAGGCATTCAAAGCCAAGATATTGATGGTCTTCTCTAATGAGTCGGTCAAGTGCATGTACTCAGGTGGAATACGAATTGTGTCTTCTTTCTCGATGATATAATACATCTTCAGGCCTCCAAATTTCCTCCATCAGCGTTAATGAGAACGAGAGGGCCGAAACCCTGCTCGTCCATCACCGGCAACGCCTCAAGAGGAGAAGTGTAATCCGGCGAACTTCGGCTTCCATTTAAGCCTACCCGGACAAACCCCAATTAAGGCGGCGGAGAATATCAACAGGGTAACGATTCCACGCCAACAGTAACCGTCGTCGCCAAACGTTGAAGTGTTCTGCTATTGACATAAGTGTGTATTGTGAGGGACCGCCGTGAAAAATACAGTCAAAGTCTGGTTTGTGATACTCACAATCTTTACTCTACTTCTCACACCTTGGGGGAACCTAGATTACGAAAATATTTCTGGAGAGGAAACAACGTTTTCCAGCACACGTGGAGCAGACCCCTGGATTCAAAATCAGCCTTGGGGACAATTCGGCGGGGGTCCAGACAGAAGACATACACCTCCAAATCATGCAACGGACGGAGGGGCCGGAAACGGAACACCTGGTGATGCAAACACACTCGGTTCAATACTTGACCCTGTAATTAATTGGAAATTCTCTTCAGATCCAATTGGTACGTCTACACTATCCACTGTAATTGGGAATTTCTCTAATTCAATAAACGCCGCAATAGGCCATGAAGAAGAATGTGGAAGTGCCTCACTATTTCCAGTTATTATTCAAACATCCGACATAGGAGGGGAGGATCACTCAATTCTAAGAATAATAGAAGGTGAAGATGCAGTAACTGCTTGGGAAGTAGACTTAGGGCCCACACGCCCCATGAAAGCGGGCCCAATAGTGGCAGATATAGATGAAGACGGACAACCAGAGGTAATCGTAATCTTTGACTCACAAGGAACACTCAACGTTGAACTTTGGTCCCCACAATTAGAATGTACAGCGACAGGATGGGTCTCAGGGGGATCTCATTCCAGTGAACAAATTTGGACTTGGTCAGATGAAGGATTGAATCTAGAACACTCGGAAGGAGCTTATACCTCTAGCCTAACTGGAGATCATCACCCTACTGCGCAACCTGTTGTTGCTGATTTGGATCTAGATGGGAATCCAGAGATTGCAATTCCGGCAATATCTGAATCAACCAATACTCCAGTAATAATTTCACTTTCACTTCCAAGTTCGGGCACCCCTGAAGAGAATTGGAGAGCAGAAATAGAATCTGGCAGCCACCCCTCTGACCTTACTTTCGCAACGCTCGGCCCAGATAGTGCTGCAGTTTTCTTCACCACAATTGAAGAGGATGATGGTTTGATGTGGGCCTGGAGATTGGATGGAGCATCTGGTGCATCAGCATGGTCAGGAGGTTCTTCCCTTGGGAATTTAGATGGAGGGGCTTCGGACTCTCCTAGAATTAGACTGCCTGGTCCAGTTGTTGCCCAACTTGACTCAGATGATGCCCCTGAGCTAATCCTCACCATTCCAACTGATTTGGGGGGCAATGGAGTTACTGATGGTGCAGAATACATTGCAATTGAAGCAACAAGTGCTTCTGAAATTTGGTCATTCAATGCACGAGATGGATATGCTGACGCTCCGCCGCTGGTTCTAGATTCTGATGATGATGGTTTGGACGATAGAGTCTGTTGGGTAACTTGGAGATCAGATACCACAAATAGAGATGGTTTAGCAGGGTGTCATGATGTATCTCAATCTACTCCAATACAACGTTGGTACCGGAATCTCGAATCATCTAGTGGAAACTTAAACGACGAAATAGCTGTTTCATCTCCATTCTGGATGGATTTAGATGGAACGGGAGAACCTGAAATTCTTATCCCCTATGGGAGATCAATTTTTGCTTTCGATGGTGATGAGGGGACTAGTGTAGCAATTTCATTAGAATGGGAAGATGATGTCGAAGTACAAACTCGCCTTTGGTCTTCTCCTGCACTAGCAGACATAGATGGTGATGCTTTACTAGACATCGTAATCGGCGACCTAGTGATATCTCATGCAGCAGCAGATGTTCGTCCTTTCCTTGATGGGGGGGGCATTGAATTCAATCCAACTGCGCCTGATCCGGATGCGACTACTACTGTTACTGCATATGTAGAAAATGTAGGCACAATTGCTACAGACAAGGACGTAGATGTAGTTCTTTACGCTGATGGAATAGAGATAGGAAGAGACCGGATTTCTGCAATGGACCCAGTTGGACCCTCAGGAAATGGAAACTTTGGTTCAATAAATGTAGATTGGTCAGGAGGATTGGGAACTCATACATTCAGCATGGTTATTGACCCCATGCAAAATCTAACCGAAACTAGAATTGATAACAATCATCAAAATCGTACTCTGACAATCCTAGAACCTTATTCAGTGTCTGTCAGTTCATCTGGAGGCGTCATTAGAATCGACCCTGGGACCAGTCAAGATGTTGCCCTATTGGTCACAAATACTGGGAAAAATGATGCCACATGGACAATGAATATTGACGACAGTCAATTACCAGAAAATTGGACTGTTAATCCACTAACCCCATTAGAAAACATCAGTATTGATTCCGGCGAAGTTTGGACCCCTACACTAAGAATCAGTGCGCCATCAGCAGCACTTGGATCAGATCGAGGAAGTATTTCTCTAACATTAACACCCTCTGAATCACCAAACTCAACCAATTCAATACTAATTCCGATAGAAGCAAATCGGACAAGAGGGATTTCCCTTAGAGGACCTATGGGAATTGCTCAAACTACTGGATGGGGGATTCCGGGTTCAACCGCACATGCTTGGCTGCTAATCGAAAACCTTGGGAACGCAGAGGAGACAGATACTGGAATTACGTATGGGAATACTGCTTGGGGGAATGGAATGACTCTTGCTTCACCCATCGGGAATCCAATTACATCGATTACAATAGGACCTGGAGAAGTACAACTGATCTCAGTTGAAATTGCAGTCCCGTCAAATACCCCTCTTGGAGAGATTGTGACGTCCACAGTAGATGTCTGTATAGGGTCTGGTGATGAAAGAGAATGCGAGCAAGTCGATGTCGAATTCATCGCTAGTGACGTTGTGGCAATACCATCGCATCATCGCACTGTACCTTTGGAACCCATTGGTGGAATTGAATGGACGATAAATGGAATCTTCACTTCAGGTGACCAAGAAATGGAATGGGATTTGGCCAATGGAGGTTTATCCATCCAGCCTGATTGGTTGTTGTCTTCTACTGGTGATTTAGAAATCGTGGGTGACCACCTATTCGCTCGTTCAACTTCAAACTCATTTAGTGGGACGATAATAGTGGACTTACCAGCGGATGCAACTCCTACGACCCATGTTTTCTCGATTATCGAAGCAAATCAAACACATGCTGATTTGAATCTAAGTTTGGAAGTTCTACAAGAGTATCGATCATCTATTAGTAATCCAAATCATCCCTCAGGAGAATTCGTAGATGTAAAAATGATTCAAACTGAAGTATCAGACTCAACAGTAGTTTCATTTGAGAATACTGGAAATGGAGAAGATACTTTCGCATTATATGGGAGAGTTATCGATGATGGCAATTTATCTAATGTCGAATTGATTGATATTACATTCCCTGTTTCAACAATTACTCTATCGCCTGGATCATCAATTAACCTCCCATCGACTATTTTCGCCCCGGCAGGAACTCCTGCTAGAATCCCATTCACAATCGAATGGGAGATGCTTTCGCTTGGAAACACCAGTGTTTCAGATTCAATCCAAGCTCTTTACGAAATACAGCAAGATCATTCATGGTCATTTGAGGCACCTGACATATACTACCCTTTCCACGATGAAGGAGAAAGCGGAATCAAGTTAGTTGGACTTCCTGGAGAAAATCTACAAATTCCTATTCGTGTAATAAATACTGGAAACTACGATGACAACCTGAGCCTCATCCCTACGGCTACAATTACCCCTAGTGGAAATGACCCTGGCACTCCTTGGACAGTTGATAGAGCGGAAACTGGGACATTAGATGTAAATGAAAATGAGACTTTGATTCTCAATATCACTGTACCAACAGATGCATGGAATGGAACGATAGTCACGATAGATTGGGATGCTTTTGCGGGACAAGGGGGGGTAAACATCGATGCCCCGTCGCATTCTATTGAAGTAGGACATACCCCCAGTTGGAAAGTTATTGCTTCAGGTGTGGATTTGGATGTCTCCCCACATGGAGAGATTATTTCGATGACTATTGTACAGACTGGAAATCTACCTGCTGAACCATATGCCAACACATACGTCTCAGGCACCATTGGATGGAACGTTAGTGTTGAGAACACACCTGGGATACTAGAACCGGGAGAAACAGGGGTTCTAGAATTGAATATCACCCCACCAGAATCAGCGATTGCAGGCCAAGCTGTACAATTGAACATCATTCTACGTAATGGAGATGGGAGTGGGTGGTCATCTGCAACATTCCCAGTTAGGGTGGATGCAATGAGGAATCACTCATTGGAAGGTGAATCTGATTGGTACGTTAGTAACGATGGAGGGCGTCCTCTTTTGTGGGTAACCAATCATGGAAACTCACCAACTACATTGGACTTGCAAGTTATTGGCGGAGGTAATGGTTGGAATCTAACCTATCCACAAAACATTCACCTTTCCATTGGAGAAACTAGAGGCATCCCAATAGATTTGATACCTCCTAGTGATGAAGGATTATCCCCTCCAACAATAACTGTCAGAACTACTGATGAGGCAGGGATTCAACGAGAAATCCAATTAAATCCGATTCGTTCTGAACATTCATGGGCATCTACACCGGTAATCGTTGGATTGAATGGAGATGTTTCCACACTTTCATTCCATGGTCAACACTCAGGAGATAGTCCGAGAATCACAGGAGGATCATTCCTATCTTCAGATGCTAATGATTGGTCATATACGCTTGATTCTTCGGGGCTAATCGAAATACAAATTGGTTCAACCAACCTCCCTGCGATAGTTTTCAGTAAAACTTCGACATCTAGAAGCACAAGTTGTTCATCTTCTTTGAATGGTTCAATAATTGAAGCAACATGTAGTATAGTAAATGGCACAAATCAAATGCCATTTACCCTCATGATTACCGATGATCGTGGTTCATTGATACATATCGAAACAGGTGTAGCAGAAGCGGAAACATC